>JACDAO010000540.1 GCA_013695405.1 Acidobacteriota bacterium
GCATCCTCGGCACCGGCACCAACGGCAGCACCAACATCAACACCGGCACGGGTGCCGGGGTTGCCAGGGCCGCCAGGCGGCCAGTAGCGCTACGCGCAGCGGTCGCGGAGTTGCTCGACGGTCAGGCCCGAGACCGGATCGACCCAGTCGCCGGCAACTTCGGACAGCGGTGCCAGCACGAACAGGCGATCGCGGAAACGCGGGTGCGGCACCTGCAGGCCCGGCTCGTCGATGACGAAATCGCCGTAGAGGATCAGGTCGAGATCGAGAGTGCGTGGCGCATTCGGGAACGGGCGTTCCCGACCGGCACCGCGTTCGATGGTCTGCAGCGCTTCGAGCAGCGATCGCGGGCTCAACTGCGTCGATCCGACCACGACTTCGTTGAGGTAGGTCGGGGATTGGGCCGGGCCGCCGACCGCATCGGTCTCGTAGCGGCCCGACGCGACCGCGCCGTTGAGGAAGCCCGCCAGCCGCTCTTCGGCCTCGTCCAGATAGTCGTCGCGGTCGCCGAGGTTGCTGCCGAGAGCGATGGCGACAGGAACCCGCGCTACTCCACCCACCGCACGGGCAGCACGCCGTCGCCAGTGCTGGCCCCCTCCATCCGGCGCCCCAGCAGGTCGTCACGCCCCTCCAGCGCGTACTCGAAGAAGCGCAGGTGCTCGCGCATCTCGCCCAGCAGCAAGCCAAGCATCGTCCGGTGCCGCGCGTGCGTCAGCGCGGTGACCCGCGGGGTCCACGCGTCGATGAAGCGCTGCTGCTGCCGGGCGTCGTCCTGGAGCACGGCCAGTTCGCGGGCGGCGCCCTTGCCGCCGGGCACCTCGAGCAGGGTCAGCGCCGCATCGGCGGTGGCGCCAAGGTCCTCGATCGCGGCACGCACCCACTGCAGGTGCGCTTCCTCGCGCCCGATTACGTTCTGATAGGTGTTGTTGAACTCGTAGTCGGCCACCGATTCGGCACCGGTCACGTGCCGGTTGAACAGCGCCCGGCGCTCCCGGTAGAACTCCTGGAGGAACGACAGCAGGACGGCAGACTTCACTTCTGTTTCTCCTTACAGCCGATGCAGACGCGCGTCCACGGGATGGCGGTCAGGCGGGCTGCCGAGATCGGCTCGCCGCAGTCGCGGCAGACGCCGTAGGAGCCGCGGTCGATCCGGTCGAGCGCTTCTTCGATCGCCTGCAGGATCTTGGCGTCGGTCTGCCTCAGCTTGAGGGCGATGTGCACCTCGTTGATGCCGTCGGCCTGGTCGGCCATGTCGCCCTGCCGGCTGTTGCCCATCATGCTGCCGATGGGCTTCAGACCGTCGCCCGTCAGCAGTTCCCGCCGCTTGCGCAGCAGCGCTTCCTGAAATTCGGACATATCCATCCCTGGGACTCCCCTCCTGTCCGGTTTCTCGACAGGAAGCCATCCTTGGCATGGTAGCACCCCCGTGGCCTCGCTCGGCTATTCGGCGCGGAGCACGCCCAGCGGCTTCCGACGCACCACGTCGAGGCTCGCCAGCACCCCGACCAGGCCAACCACCAGCGTGGTCACGACGACACCGGCGCCGACCGTCACCGCCGACGGGTGCCAGGGCATCTCGAACAGGAACCGGGCCACCGCCCAGCTGAGGGCGAGCGCTCCGACCGCGCCGACGGCACCGCCCAGCACGCCGAGCCCGAGGTACTCGAAGGCGACCATGGCGGTGATCGTGCGGGGGGTGGCGCCCAGGGTCTTGAGGATCGCCGATTCGTAGAGCCGCTGGAAACGCGTCATCGCCACCGAGCCGATCACGATCAGGACGCCGGAGAACAGCGCCAGTCCGCCCACGGCGCTGATCGCCAGCGTGACGTTGCCGATCGCGCCCTGGGCCGCCTGCACCACCTCGCGGACGTCGACCGCCGAGACGTTGGCATGGGCGGCGACCAGATCACGCTGCAGCCGAGCCCGCGCCTCGGCGGTATCCGGGCCGCGCAGGATGCCCATCAGCGCATGCGGCGCCTGTTCGAGCACGCCGGGACGAAACACGAACATGAAGCCGCCGGCCCGCACGTCGTTCCACTCGACGTTGCGAATCGACGTGATGCGTGCCTCGATGACCCGTCCGAGCACGTCGAAGCGGACCACGTCGCCGAGTTGCAGCCCGGCGTTGCGCCGCAGCGCCTCCTCGATCGACACCTGCGCCATACCGGGCGTCGCCGCGGGCCAGAACTGCCCCTCGAGCAAGGTCTCGTTGACCTCCAGGCCTTCACGGTAGGTGATCACGAACTCGCGGCCGAGCCCCTGCCGACCCTGGACGCCCTCGACGCCGTCGACCTGGGCGTCACGGCCGCGAATGCCGGTCACCCGGGCACGCAGCACCGGCAGCAACCGCAGCCCGCGCGCGCCAGCGCTCCCGACGACGATCCGGGCGACGTCGGCGGACTGGTCCTTCTGGACGTCGAGCAGGAACATGTCGGGCGCGTCGGGTCGGAGGTCGAGCGAGAACTGCTCGAGCAGGCTCGACTGCACCAGGCGGACGCCGAGGATGAAGAACACGCCGAGGCCAACCGCCAGCAGGATGACGCGTGTCTGGTTGCCGGGCCGCGCCAGGCTGAGCACGGCGTGCCGCACCGCGAACGTGCGCGACCGGCGCAGAGGCCGCACCAGCCGCACGACCAGCGCCGCGGTGATGAACAGCACCAGGGTCAACGCCAGCAGACCGACCGAGACGATCGCGCCCGC
>JACDAO010000542.1 GCA_013695405.1 Acidobacteriota bacterium
ATCTTCCATCGCGGCCGCCCTCCACGTCCGTCGCACGGGCACACCGGCCTGGTCGTCCTGCGACTGGTGTCGGCGCTGATGGCGGTTGTCACAGCGGTCGTGGTCGCGCGGTTGGTCGCAGAGGCGACCGGTGATCGCGTAATCGGCCTGTTCACCGGCGCCGGACTCGGTCTGGTGCCGCAGTGGTGTGCGGTGATGGGCGGCGTGTCCACCGATCCCCCGGCGACGCTGCTCGCCGCGCTGGCCGTCGCCGCAATCGCGCGACTCACCTCCGAGGAACGGGGCCTCGGGGCGCCGCTGCTGGTGGGCCTGCTGGTCGGCGCGGCCTGGGCCATCAAGGCCACCACCGCCTTCCTGGTGCCGATGGCGCTGCTGGCATGCCTGGCCCGGACGCCGTGGCGCTGGCCTGATCGCACTCGTCAGATGACGGCGCTGATGGTGGGACTGCTGCTCTCGGCCGGCTGGATCCCGCTGCGTGGCTGGATCCTGTTCGGCGATCCGCAGGCCTCGGCTTTCAAGAAAGCCCTGCTCGAAGCCGGCGGGTTCGTACCGGTGGCCGGGCCGATGCCGTGGACCGCCGACTTCTGGCTGCAGCTGCGGCCCATGGTGTTCGAGTCGTTCTGGGCGCGCTTCGGATCACTGGGCGCGGGGCCCTTCCCGGGCGCGCGCGTGTGGACCATCTACGCCGCCGGGTCAGCGCTGCTGGCGCTGCTCGCCACGCTCGGCACGGCCCGCGCGATCACGGCGCGACCGCTGCTGCGTCCGCGGTTGCCGATGCTGTGTGCACTCGGCACCGTTTTCGGCGTTGCGGCGTGGGTGTTCGTCAACCTGGTGCCTCGCGCCGACATGGTGGTGCACTGGACGCCGCGACACGTCCTGCCGCTGACGGCACCTGTCGCCGTGCTGATCGGTCTTGGTGCCACCCGGCTGCGGCAGGTCGTCCCCTCCGGCGAGCGCGTCGTGGGCGTCGCCCTCGGGATGCTGGTGGTCGCACTGGCGCTGGCCAACCTCGCCGCGCTGCGGGCTACCGTGCTGATGTTTCACTTCGGGTACTGAGGGCAGGACGGCTACAAGCTCCGGGCTACCTCCTCGCCTCCGGCGTACTGCGCCAGCCGTGCACGCGTGAGATCGACCGCGGCCTGCGCCGTGGCGACCGGCACGTCGGCCGGCACGAACAACACCACCAGCACCTCGGTGGTGGCCGGCGTCGTCATCGTCCGCGCCGAATCGGAGGTCGGGTTCCCGAATGGCCCATCGACATCGGCCAGCGTCAGCCGCCCCTCGACGTTGACGCGGTCCTTGCGGATGCCGTCGTAGCCTTCGCCGGTGTCGCCGAGGCGCATGGCGACTGGCGGGCGCAGGCGCGCAAGGTCGTAGAGCCCGAAGGCAATCTGCGTCTCGGCCGAGCACCAGTTGATGATGTCGACCAGGCCGTTGACACGCGGCAGGCCGTCGCCCCTCCTGATGCGTCGCAGCAGCGCTTCCGACGATGGCCGGGTACGGGTCGGATCGATGCCGCAGCGCTTGTACATCGTCCGCGTCGCCGCGGTCGCCTCGTCCAGTCTGGCCGCCTGCCGCAAGCGCTCGGCCGCCTCGGCCAGCGGCAGGTCGAGCCGTGTGTCGTGCGCGCGCACCGTCACGCCGCGGCGCACAATCAGGGCCGGCGCGACGATCGACGCCACCGCGGGCGAGACCGTGATGGTCACGACGCCACCGCCTGCAACTCTTCGACGTGGCTGCGGACGATGCGTTCGATGTCGCGGGCCAGCGCGCGGGCACCGGTCACCGGCACGCCGTCGGTGGGCACCGGCGGCAACACGCGCACGCGGACGCGTCCGGGGCAGGTCATCAGCCGGCCCTTGTGCATCACATGCCGTGTGCCCTCGACGGCGACCGGCACGATCGGCAGGCCGGCCTCGATTGCCAGCATCACGATGCCGCCCTTGAAGCGCGCGATGCGGCCGTCGGCGCTGCGGGTGCCCTCAGGAAAGACCAGCAGCGACACGCCTTGCCGCATCAGGTCCTTGATCTGCGCGATCGTCGTCGTGCCCGGCTGGGTGCGATCGACCAGGACGTGTCCCGAGCGTTGGAGGTGCCAGCCGAGGAACGGGAAGCGGCCCAGCGACGCCTTGGCGATGATCCGCAACTGGAAGGGCAGGTGCCAGAACAGCACCGGAATGTCGTAGATGCTCTGATGATTGGCCAGGAACAGGTAGGACCGGCCGGGGTCTAGCTCGTCGAGCCCGGTGACGTCGACGTCGACGCCGGTGGTGCGCAGGATCAGCCACGACCAGCCGCGGGCGCAGCGGTGCGCCGCATGGCCGGTCCGGTCCACCAGCAGGGACAGCAGCGAGAGGGTACCGAGGCCGATGGTGTAGACGCTGATGGCGGGAATCAGGAAGCCGACCGTCCGCCACCAGTGCCAGGGAGGCAACTGCATGCAGCCGCGGTCAGGTCTGGGGCACGGCGCGCGGCCGCCGGAACGAAGACGTCTCGGACCGGGGTGGCGGGTCGCCGGCAACCGTCGGCACCGCCTCGGTCGGCGCGGCGCGCTGGGCGTCGCCGGCCGGATCGATGTAGCGGCCGAAGATCATCTTGCCGGCGGTGGTTTGCAGGACACTGGTGACGACCACGTCGATGTTCTTGCTGATCATCTTCCGGCCGTTGTCGACCACCACCATCGTGCCGTCGTCCAGGTACGCGACGCCCTGGTTGTACTCGCGGCCTTCCTTGATGATGAAGACCTTCATGTACTCGCCCGGCAGCACCACCGGCTTGAGCGAGTTGGCCAGTTCGTTGATGTTGAGCACGTGGACGCCGCGCAGTTCGGCGACCTTGTTGAGGTTGAAGTCGTTGGTCACGATCTTCCCCTCGAGCGAGCGCGCCAGTTCGATCAGTTTAAGGTCGACTTCCTTGACCTCCGGGAAGTCGACGTCGGAGATGACCACGTCGAGGTTGGTCATCTTCTGGACCTTCTGCAGGATGTCCAGCCCGCGCCGGCCTCGGTTGCGCTTCATCGCGTCCGACGAGTCGGCGACGAATTGCAGTTCCTTGAGCACGAACTGGGGAATGACCAACGTGCCGTCGAGGAAGCCGGTCTCACAAATGTCGGCGATGCGGCCGTCGATGATCACGCTGGTGTCGAGGATCTTGTAGTGCTTCTTCGGTGCGGTGGCGCGGAACAGGCTGATCAACCGGGCCGGCTCGAGCCATTCGCCGCGGCGGCCGCCGACCACCAGTCCGAGATAGGGCAGCGTCAGCAGGGTGACCGTGTGCAGGAAGGCCACCCGGCTGTCGGTGGTATCGGCCCAGAACAGGGTGGTGGCGATCGTCTTGGCGATGGTCAGCCCGATCGTCCCGCCGATCACCGCGCCGAGCATCGAGGACACCGCTATGTCGCGCAGCTGGGTCTCGAACAGCACCACCAGCCCCGCCAGCCCCGCGCCGAACAGGACGTTGATTTGCGCCAGTTCGTGGACCGGCCTGACCAGCGAGGCTGAATAGGCCACCGCGGCAATGAACAGCACGCGGGCGAATACAAACCACGTCATGCGTGACCCCGGAAGAAAAGGTGGGATGTACGTGCCGCGCGAGCCGTCGGGATGGGCATCCTGTTTACTCGCGTGATCCGCCTCATCATACGCCCTCAATCCCAGCCAATCACCTCGTCCAGGGCGTCGGCCACCGCCCGGACCCCCACCACCGTGCACCCGCCGCCGGGCTCCTCCGGCGCCGCCGGGCGCGCGTTGCCCATCGGGACGATGCAGCGCGTGAAGCCCATCTGGGCCGCCTCACGTACCCGCAACAGCGACTGCCCGGTGGCGCGTACCTCGCCGGCCAGCCCGACCTCGCCGAACATCGCCGTGCCGTCGCGCACCGGCTTGTTCCGCAGGCTCGAGACCACCGCGGCGACGATGCCGAGGTCGGCCGCACGTTCGTCGACCGTGAAGCCGCCGGCGACGTTCACGAATACGTCCTCGCCTGCCAGATTGAGCCCGGCCCGCTTCTCGAGCACCGCGAGCAGCAGCGCCAGCCGCTGCGGGTCGATGCCGTTGGTCGTGCGCCGGGCACTGCCATAGACGCTGCTCGACACCAGCGCCTGCACTTCCACCAGTATCGGCCGCGACCCCTCCATGCAGCAGAGCACCGCCGATCCGGGGGCGCCCGGCTGTCGTTCGGCCAGGAACAACGCCGACGGATTGGGCACCGGTTGCAGTCCGGACCCGGTCATCTCGAACACGCCGAGTTCGCTGACCGCGCCGAAGCGGTTCTTGACCGCGCGGATCACCCGGTGCGTGTGGTGGCGCTCGCCTTCGAAGTACAGCACCGTGTCCACGACGTGCTCGAGCACCTTGGGGCCGGCCAGCGCCCCGTCCTTGGTGACGTGTCCGACCAGCACGGTCGGCAGGTTCCCGCTCTTGGCGGCAAACAGCAACTGCGTCGCCGTCTCGCGGATTTGCCCGACAGTGCCGGGGGCCGACTGCAGCGTGGTCGAGTAGACGGTCTGGATCGAGTCGACGATCAGCAACGCCGGCCGCAGCCGCTGTACTTCCTCGAGGATGCGTTCGCTGCAGGTCTCGGCCAGCAGGTAGAGCGGCGCCTGGCCGACGCCGAGCCGCTCGCCACGGCCCTTGATCTGGTGTTCGGACTCCTCGCCCGAGCAGTACAACACCGGGCCGGTCTGCTGCGCGAACCGCGCCGCGGCCTGCAGCAGCAGCGTGCTCTTGCCGATGCCGGGCTCGCCGCCGAGCAGCACCAGGCTGCCGGGCACCAGCCCGCCGCCGAGTACCCGGTCGAACTCGCCGATTCCTGTCGAGATCCGCTCGGCCTGGACCATGTCCACGTCGGCGTAGAGCCGCGCCTGCGCCCCAGGCCGTCCGGGACTGCCCCGCATCGGCCCGGCCACCGGCGGGGCCGGCGTCGCCACTTCCTCCTCGAACGAGTTCCAGGCGCCGCAGTCGGGACAGCGCCCGAGCCATTTCGGCGACTGGGCGCCACAGGAGGTGCAGGCGAAGACTGAGCGGGGCGCACGCATAGGCAAATTCAGGATGGCAGAATTTCACGCACGCTAGGGATCGAGATGTGCGACTCGCGCGCTTCCTTGGCGGCAATCGCCACCTTGGCCGCGAAGTCGGCGCGCGTCTGAGCGCCGGCGGATTCCTCGAGATTGGCGCCCACAGAGAACGTCGCACGCGCGAGCTGCCGCAACACCACGCTCGCGACCATCGTCCGATATGAGGGCGACGACCTGATCGTGGCGACTCTCAACGCTTGCTTGAAGACGCGCTCATGGATTTCCCGTCGCATGCCGCCTGCGTCTGCAGCCAGCGAGCCAGTCGTGCAGCGCATAAGGGTTCGCGATGGCTGGCTGGTGCGGGTGAAATTCTGCAATCTGCAATTAGGTGGTGGCGGTGCTGCTGCGGTATTCCCTCTGTATCCTCGCGCCGAGGCGACACAGCAGCTCCCAGGGCAGGGTGCCGATGGTGGCGGCGACCTCCCTGACGTCGAGGCGCTCCTGGCCCTGGGTGCCGAGCAGGACCACCTCGTCGCCGGGCGAAACGTCGAGGCCAGTGACGTCGACGGTGATCATGTCCATCGAGACGCGGCCGACGATGGGCACGCGCTGGCCGCGCACCAGCACGACGCCGCGGTTGCCAAGGCGCCAGTCGAGCCCGTCGGCGTACCCGGCCGGCACCACCGCCAGCGTCGTCGGTCGCTCGGCCTGGAAGCTGGCGCCGTAGCC
>JACDAO010000546.1 GCA_013695405.1 Acidobacteriota bacterium
CCGTTCGGCGACATCGACGCGAGTCCGTCCAAGGCATTGCTCATGGACCGGCGGCGCGATCCGGCGATCGCCTCGTATTTCGAGCTGGCGACCATGAAGCGTCCGGCTGAGGAACTGTACGATCTGAGCCGCGACCCGCACCAGGTGGAGAACCTGGCCGGCCAGCCTGCCCATGTCGACGCGCAGCAACGGCTGCGCGCGGAGCTCGATCGATGGATGCGCGACACGGGCGATCCGCGTGCGACTGCAGACGACGACCGCTGGGATGGGTACCCGTACTACGGCGCCCGGCCACCCAGGTAGTGGCTTCGCGAAAGCCGATTGCGCTTGTGTCACCACGCCAGTGGTGCCAGCGCGGACGTCAAGACTCAGCGAGTGCGCACGTCGTAGCCGAGCGACCGTTTGGTGTCGAGCTCGAACGAGCGTTTGCCGGGTGGGAGGGGCCGGACGCGCCCGTAGACCCGGACGTCCGAGGCAGCGCCGCGCTGAGATCGCGCCGCCACTGTCCGGACGATCATCCAGTCACCCGACTCCTGCAGTGCCGCATCGAGCAGCCGGTGGTGTGCTTCGTCGCTCTGCTGATCCAGAACCACGTAGGCGACTCGGGCGCGATCGAGCGACGTCAGCAGCGATGCCCGGTCCGCGTAACGCGATTGGTAGTCGACGCCCATCCAACTGCCCGATGCGAGCAGCTTGCTGCCGCGCAGCACCAGCGAGCGGCGCTCGTCCTCGTGGGTCGCGAAATACGCCACGAAGGCACCTTCGCCGATCGGGTCCGACGAGACCAGCGTCGTGGAGTCAGCCGGCCGCGGCGATCGCAACACGGTGGCCGCAGCCTCCGCGAAGCCCCTGGTGATCCTCGGCGGTGCACGCCAGGTCAACAGCACCAGGACGGCGAGCAAGCCGGCCGCCATCCGCACGCGATGCGCGGTTTCGGGGGTGCGCGGCCAAGGAAAGATGCTGACCAGGGTGTGCAATCCCGCGGCAGCGAAGAGCGCCGTCACCGCGATCGCGGCCAGCAAGTAGCGTGCGCCGCTGACGGCGTACACGAAGGAATGGAAGCCCCAGACCGCCACCAGCAGCGCAAACACGCTGCACCACAGCGCGTGGTCGGTACGCCGTCGCACCACGTACGCGATGACCCCGATCAGCGTCAGTGGCACCGCGACGATCCCGACCGATTCGATGAGGGTTGCGTTGTTGGCGTGCATGGCCAGCACCCAGGCGCCTGGGGGCGGCAGTGGCTCCGACGCGTACAGCACCATGTCCAGGTGAGTCAGGTACCACGGCGCACACAGCACCGCGACCACGGCCGGCATCAGCCAGAAGTTCGGGCGCTTGATCACCGACCATTGCCGCGCTGCCACGATCGCGATGGGTGGCACGAACACCAGGGCCAGCGCGTTGTACTTGGTCAGCAGTCCGGCGGCGGCGAACACCGCAAAGGCCAGCGCATGCGCGGTGCGTCTCGAATCCAGGTAGCGGGCGAAGGCGACCGTCGCGCACAAGGTGAGCAACGCGCAGAGCATGTCCATCATCACCGACGTCGCGGCCGTCTGCACCGACGCCGACGTGGCGAACAGCAGCGCCGCGGCCAAGGCCAGTGGTGCGCCCAGTGACTCGCGGCCAGCGAGGAACAACACCAGCGTCAGTACGAACGTGGTCAACGACACGAACAACAGCGCCGATGACAGCGACGCGCCGGTCAGCAGCAGCCACACGCCCAGACTCAGGTGAAACAGCGGTGGCCAGATGCCGAACGCGACCTTGGGGTAGTGCAGGTAATACTGCTCGGCGAAGGCACGCGGATTGCTTCCAAGCGCGTCCGTGAGATAGCTGCGAATCATCAACGACGTGACGTAGTGCGCCGCCTCATCCGGCGCGGTATTCAACTCCGACCACTCCATGCCGGACGCCCGGGGCGCCATGCACACCACCAGAAACAGCACCAGCGCGGCCAGTGGGATGACCAGGCGGCGCCCGTAGGCGACCAGGACCGTTAGGGACATGACGCGTGCCAAATGGGTGACCGGCGGGTCACCGGCGTGGGCTGACTGCACATGATGCAGGCGGGACCGCAGTCTGTCCACCGGGGTCCCGCCACGATCAGCGCGCCCGGCGCCGGACGACGAGTGCAGCGAGCGATCCGAGCCCGAACAGCAGGCCGGTGACCGGCTCGGGGACGCTGGTGATCTGACCGCGAATTTCGCCAACGCCATTCTGCACGGTGTGAAAGTTGATGTAGGCCAGCCCCGCGAGCAGGTTTGGCGCAAGTAGTAGAGGTGATCGACGGCTGGACATGGAGAACTCCTCGCAATCCGACCCGCACCGCGCGGGCAGGAGCGCCGACCGGTTCATGTGCAATTGAGGTGCCCTCTGCGGTCGAGCTCGCGGGCTGACGCCTGTGCCGGAAAGCCACCGGCCCCGTCGCGCCGGTCGCGACCCGCCTTGTGCGGATTCGCTATGCGGTGTAGTGAATCGACGCAAACCAACTGCGCGCTTTCTCAACCGCATCTGCCACCCGCGAAGGGATCCCTGGCGCGCCTCGTCCAGGGCGGCGCCTGTCGCCGGCGCCGCCGGGCGGCCAGGGGTCACGCG
>JACDAO010000568.1 GCA_013695405.1 Acidobacteriota bacterium
CCGGGCCGACCAGGGTGCGCCCGGGCTCGACGATCAAGGTCAGGCCGGTCGGCCGGGCGACCTCGACCAGGGCGCTGGCGAAGGCCTCATAGGTCGGCACCTCGCCGCGGTCGTAGACGATGCCCAGGCCGCCACCGAGATCGAGGTGCGAGAGCGGCAGGCCCTGAGCCCGGAGTGCCACCGCGAGATCGGCGACCTTGCCCGCCGCCGTGCAGAGCGGTCCGAGCGTGGTGATCTGCGAGCCGACGTGGACGTGCAGCCCGATGATCTCCAGGCCAGGACGGCTGCGACGTGCCGTCAGGATCTCGGCGGCGTCATCGATCGGCACGCCGAACTTGCTGGACCTGAGGGCGGTCGAGATGTGCGGGTGGCTCTGCGCGTCGACGTCGGGATTGACGCGGAGGGCGACCCGCGTGCACCGGCCCTGCGATTGCGACAGCGCGTCGATGCGATCCAGCTCGCCGGAGGACTCGGCGTTGATCGCCTTGAGATCGAGCGCCACCGCGCGTGACAGTTCGTCAGGCGACTTGCCGACGCCGGTGAAGACGATCTGGTCGGACGAGAAGCCGGCTCGACGTGCGACCTCGATCTCGCCGATCGAGTTGGCGTCGGCACCGATCCCGGACTCGCGCACCAGGCGCACGAGGCCGAGCGCGGAGTTGGCCTTGATCGCGTAGTGCAGCGCGTGCGGATAGCGCTGGCTGGCGAAGGCCTGCTGCAGGGCCGCGATCCGGGCCGCGACCACCGGCTGGCTGTAGACGTAGCAGGGAGTGCCCTCGGCCTCGGCGATCCGCAGCAGCGGCATCTGGTCCAGTGACAGGGTCGGCAGGTGCGTGGTGTCGGCGGCCGGCACCGGGAGATCATACCCGCTGCTGACCTCCCCTGATATCATCGCAGCGCGTTCCGGTCCCCGACGATGTCCGATCCCTCCCAGCCGCTGTCCGAGATCGACGCCCTCATCGAGCGATGTCTCGAGGGCGATCAGCAGGCCTGGGAGCAGATCGTCCGGCAGCACTGGCGCAAGGTGTTCAACGTCGCCTACAAGTTCACCGGCAAGCACGACGAGGCCGAGGACCTGACGCAAGACATCTTCGTGAAGATCTTCCGGTCGCTGCACACCTTCGACCGGCGCGCGAATTTCCAGACCTGGCTGATCAGCGTCAGCCGCAACCTCTGCATCGACCACTACCGCAGCGTCCGCAAGGAGCGCGAGACCATCTCCCGCGACATCGACTCGCGCGAGATGGCCACCGCGACGCGGGCCGAGCCGGGGCCGCTGGCCGGGATCGAGCGCGACGACCAGCGCGCACTGCTCCGGCTGGCACTGAACCAGCTGGCGCCGACGCTGCGATCGGCGGTCCTGCTGCGCGACATCCGCGAGCTGTCGTACCAGGAGATCGCGGTGTTGCTGGCCCTGCCCGAAGGCACGGTCAAGTCGCGCATCAACCGGGGACGCACGGAACTTGCCCGGCAGATTCGCCGTCTGCAGGAGGCGGGCCTGTCCACTCCCCGGCGTGCGGCCGCGGGGCGGCGCCAGTAGCGCCGGAACGGAGCCTAGTCAACGATGAACCTGACCACCGAGCACCAGCAGGACGTCGCCGTCGTCCGGGTCCAGGAGGCCCGGATGATGTACCCGATCTTGTCGGACTTCGCGAGCACAGTCACCGGGCTGGTCCAGCAGGGCCATCGCAAGCTGTTGATTGACTTGACCCCGGTGACGTACGTCGACAGCGCGACGATTGGCTGCCTGATGGATCTCTATCGCCAGGTCAGCGCGGCCGGCGGCGAGGTCAAGCTGTCGGGCGTGCAGCGGCGCGTCGAGACGATGCTGACGATGACGGGTGCGCAGAATTTCATCGATGTCCACCCGGATGCCGAGAGCGCCCTTGCCAGCTTCGGAGCGTGATGTGATGCGCGCCATCAAGACCAGCACCGGCGTCGAGATCACGCTCGACGGCGACCTCCTCGCGGTCGTGGAAACGCTGTTCCAGGAAGTCACCGTGCGTCACGAACTCGAACGGACCTTCGAGGACATGATGCGCGAGATCCGTCACCTGGCCGAGCAGTTGACGCCAGAAGAACTGCGCGCGTACTTGATTGAGAGCGTCTTCCTCAATACCGTGACCTACGAGAACGAGCGCCTCGGCGCCCTGATGCGCAAGCTCGGCGACGAGTAGAGGCCATGTCGCTGAACTACCTCGCCACCCGCTACACCTGTTCCTGGCCGTGGAGCACGCTGGTGCTGCTGTGCGACGGCCGCGTCGTGTGCGGCTGTGCCGATCCGTATGCCAAGCGGGTGCTCGGCGACGCACGCACGCACAGCCTCGGCGAGATCTGGACCGGGCCGACCGCTTCGGCGTTGCGGCGCGATCTCAACGACGGCGGCTCGGCGTTCTGCGGCGACTGCCCGCTCAAGCTGCCGCTCGAGGACGGGCAGGCCGCACCACAGCGGACCCTCGACGCCGGGGCCCTGCCGACGCGTCTCTACGTCGAGTGCACCGCCGCCTGCAACCTGTCATGCCTGGACGCATGCTGTGCGCCCGAGACCGGCATCACCAAGACCCGCCAGGCCGGCATGCTCGACGTCGAGATCCTGCGCAGGGTGCTGGCCGAAGCCGGACCGTCGCTGCAGCGGATCGACTTCTTCAACTACGGCGAGGCGTTCCTGCACAAGCGTGCGGTCGAGATGTGCGAGATGGTCAAGCGCGACCACCCGCAGATCTACCTGTACACCTCGACCAACGGCGGCGCGCTCACCGAAGAAGCGGCGCGGCGACTGGTGCGCTCCGGCATCGACGAGGTCACCTTCTCGATCGACGGCGCGTCGCAGGACGTCTACGCCAGGTACCGCCAGCGCGGCCAGTTCGACAAGGTAATGGCCACCCTGCGCGCGGTGATGGACGAGAAGCAGCGCCTCGGGCTGGACGTGCCGTACGTCAACTGGCGCTACATCCTGTTCCGATGGAACGATCACGACGCCGAGATGCAGCGAGCGCGTGACCTGGCCGCTGCGCTTGGCGTCGACCGCCTGTGCTGGGAGATCACCGATCATCCCGAGCACGCGTTCTCGCGGCGCTTCGCCACCGGCACCTCGGACTGGCAGCGCATCCGTCACCAGATCTGGGACGACAACAACCTCGGCAACGCCATCCCTGGCGCGACGCCGCGGGCACGCCTCGAGATCCGCGCGCCGTCGCGTGAGCCGGAGCTGACGCATCGGGCCGGCACGCCGCTCGACCTCGACGTCCGGGTCCGCAACCTGAGCCGGCGCGCCTTTCCGCACACCGCCAGCTACGGCCGCCGCCTGGTCCGCCTCGGCACCCAGTTGCTCGACGCCGACGGGACGATGCGGGCCCAGGATTTCGCCCGCACCGCCCTGCCTGCCACGGTCGCCGCTGGCGCGTGGCAGGACCTGCGCGTCGAAGTGCCACCGCTGCCACGCGGCCGCTACCACCTCAAGCTGGACCTGGTCAGCGAAGGGATCGACTGGTTCGAAGCGTGCGGCTCGGAGCCCACTCTTCGTGCGCTCACGGTGACCGAGTAGGCGCCGGTGACGGAGTAGGCGCCGGACTTGTCCGGCGCAAACCGACCGCCAGCCACCGTTGCATCGGCAGCCCGTCGGACAAGTCCGACGGCTACAGGAGACCGTCCTACGCCCCGAAGTGGGTGGCGAGATTGCGGGCGACCATCGCGTCGGCGCGGGCGCCGCTGCGCGCCTTCTCCAGGTGCGTCAGGTGCGCCGGGGTGCCGCGGGCGCCGCGAGAGGTGGTGGTGATCAGCGCGGCGGCAAACTGCATCGCGCCGCTGTCGGGATGCAGTTCCAGCGCGCGCCGCACCAGCGCGTAGCCGTCGGTGTTTGAACGTACACCCGCGAGTGTCGGGCTGTGGCCCTCGATCTGTCGATAGGTCTCGATCAGGTAGCCGACGTCGAACAGCCTGAGGCCCTCGTCCGGCGTCGCCGCAGCCTTGGTGGCGCGGGCACGCACCGCGGCGAGCAGGCGCTCGGCCATCGCGCGGTCGGTGGCCGCGTACGCGGTGGCCCGCCGCAGGGTCTCCATCCGCACGATCACCGGTGTCGCCGGCGTGAGCAGCGCGATCGTGTCCTGCACCAGCCGGCTCTTGTCATAGGACGGGTCGAGCGCCTGCCAGCCGAGACTGGCCGGCCCGAACGGCAGGGACGCAGCCGTGCCGATGTCGAACGGATGG
>JACDAO010000600.1 GCA_013695405.1 Acidobacteriota bacterium
TCGGCTTGCCGCGCAGGGCGAGCGCGGCAGCAAGATTGATGGCAGTGGTGGTCTTGCCCACACCGCCCTTCTGATTGGCTATGGCCAGAATCATCGGCGCTCAGTACCCGCGCATTCTAAAGGAAAGGGGTGCAGGTCTGGGCAACTACATCTTGTACTTGCCCATCTCCTCGGGATCCAGGCTTTCCAGCCAGTGTTGCAGACGTTCGGCGTCCTGGGTGGTCGGTGCGTCGACGGGCTTGGCGTCAGCCAGCACCGACTCGTCGACGAACACCGGTGCCCGGCTGCGGAGGGCCAGCGCGAGCGCATCGGATGGGCGCGCGTCGAGTGCGACCACTTCCCCGCCAGCGTCGAGGTAGATCACCGCGAAGAAGGTGCCCTCGCGCACGTCAGTGATGTGGACCTCGCGCACCGTGCCGCCGAGCGCCTCGATGGCCTGGCGGAGCAGGTCGTGGGTCATCGGGCGCACGGCGCCGCTGTTCTCGAGTTGCAGGGCGACCGCGTGCGCCTCGAACATCCCGATCCAGATTGGCAGCGTGCGCTCGCCAGGCTCGTCGCGCAACACGACGATCGGCATGTTGGTGACAGGGTCCATCATCAGACCCTTGATGAGCATGCGGACGGGCATCAGGCTTCAAGCTCCACGACTTCGCCACGGACGCTGTTCGGGCCCGCGGCGGTGATGCGGACATCGGCGAAGCGCCCCAGCCAGGACGGGTCGCCGGGGAGATTGACCACGGTGTTGCCAGAGGTGCGACCCGACAGTTCTTCCAGGCGCCGTCGACTGGTCGCGTCGATCAGGATCCGCTCCACCCGTCCCACCGACTGTCGGTGCAGGTCGCTCTGGATCTCCCGCTGCAAGGCTTGCAAGGCGACGATGCGACGAGTCTTCTCTGGCTCGTCGACGTCGTCGGGCAGACGCTTGATGGCCAGGGTGCGCGGCCGGGGCGAATACTTGAATGAGTACATGCTGTGGAAGCGTGCCTGCGCCGTCAGGCTCAGCGTGTCGTCAAAGTCGGCGGTCGATTCGCCAGGGAAGCCGACGATCATGTCGGTGGACAGCGCGATGCCGGGGACCGTCGCGCGCGCTTCGGCAATCAGGTCGAGGTACCGCTCGCGCGAGTAGCGGCGCCGCATCGCCGCCAGAATCCTCGTCGACCCCGATTGGACCGGCAGGTGCAGGTGGCGGGCCACCTTCGGCAGGGAGCGATAGGCGTCGAGCAGGCGACCGGTGACGTGGCGGGGGTGTGGGCTGGCAAAGCGGATCCGGTCGACGCCTGCGACCCCGTGCACACGCTCGAGCAGGACCGCGAAATCGCACGCCGCATCGTCTGGGGCCTGGTAGTGGTTGACGATCTGGCCGAGCAGCTGGATCTCGCGATGCCCCGCCTCTGCCGCCTCGCGAACCTCCGCGAGAATTTCGGCGACCGGTCGCATCCGTTCGTGACCGCGTGTGTACGGGACCACGCAGAAGGTGCAGAACTCGTTGCACCCTTCGATGATGTTCACGTAGGCCTTGACCGGGTCGCCGCGACGCGCCAGCCCGAGCGGAAATGACACGTCCTCGTGCGGGTTGATGTCGACCTGCGGCCCCGGCTGCTCGTCGATGGCGCGGTTGACGAGCATCGGCAGCTGCTTGACCCGCTGGGTGCCGACCACGATGTCGATCAGCCGCGAGCGCTTCAGGAGCGCCTCGCCTTCCTGTTGCGCCACACAGCCTGTCACGGCGATCACCGGGGTGTTGCCCGCCGCGCGTGCGGCATCGCGAAATTCGCCGAGGCGCGTGAACAGCCTTTCCTCCGCGCGTTCCCGCACACTGCAGGTGTTCACGACGATCACGTCGGCATCGCCCGGGTCGATTGTGGGCTCGTAACCCGCCGACTCCAGCAAGCCGGCGAGGCGCTCGCCGTCGTGGATGTTCATCTGACACCCGTAGGCCTCAACCAGATATTTTCGCGCCACGTGGTTTTCCTTTGCGTTGGCCAGCCGAGTTCGGACTTTCGCTTTCGCCTTTTGCTGCCGCTTCGCTTTCGCCTTTCGCTCTCGAGGCCAGCAGCGCCCGCGCCCCTTCGAGCATCAGGGGCGAGGTGTTGCCCGCCATCATCCTGGCCAGTTCCTCGACGCGCGCGTCGTCGGACAGAGCGATGGCGCTGGTCAGGGTGCGGCCAGCCCTCACCTGCTTGCTGATCTGGACGTGTGCGTCCGCGTAGGCGGCCACCTGCGGCAGGTGCGTCACGCAGAGCACCTGGGCCCTGCGCGACAGAGAGCGCAACCGGGCGCCGACCGTGTCGGCGACCCGCCCGCCGATGCCGGCGTCGACCTCGTCGAAGATCACGGTCCGCTGCCCCGCCTCCGGGGTGTCCAGCACCTTGATCGCCAGCATCACCCGTGACAGTTCGCCGCCGGACGCCACCCGCACCAGCGGCCGCGGCGCCTCGCCAGGGTTTGCCGACAGGAGCACTTCGGCCTGGTCGATGCCGGCGGCGGTCCACTCGTGGTCGGCAGCAGCGGTCGTGAATCGGAACGAGACGTCCGCGTCCGGCATTGCCAGCCCGGACAACTCGGCGCGGAGCCGGCTCGAGAACGGCCCGGCCGCGTGCCTCCGTGCTGCGGACAGCGCATGGGACTGCGAAAGGTACCGAGCGGCAGCCTCGTCGGCAGCCGCCTGCAGGGCGCCGAGCTCGCCTTCGGGCTGCTGCAGCACGGCCAGTTGATCGCGGGTGCGTGACTGGCGCTGCAGGACGTCGCTCAGCGACGGACCGTATTTGCGCTTCAGGCGGTCGAGCAGCGCCAGCCGATCCTCAACTTCCTGCAGCCGCTCTGGAGAGGCTTCGATGTCACTGACGTAACTCCTCAGGAAGAACGCGACGTCGTCCAGTTGCGCCTTGATACCGTCCCGCAGCGCGGCGTAGGGCTGCACCGTCGGGTCGATCTGTGCCAGCTCGTCGAGCCGCTTGAAGACGACATTGAGCGCCTGCAGCGCCGCATGCTCATCGTCATAAAGCGCCTGATAGGCCTCGCTGCCGAGCCGCTGCAGCCGGTCGGCGCTGGCCAGCACCTGCCGCGCCGCGGCCAGTTGCGCGTCCTCGTCTGGTTGCGGTCGTGCCGTGTCGAGCTCGCCGAGCTGGAAGGACAGCAGTTCAATCTGAGCGGCGCGCTCGCGCGCATCGAGGCGGGTGGCGGCCACCGCGTCCCGGGCCGCGACCCAGACCGCGTGCGCGGTCGCAACCCCGTCGCGCGACGCCTGCAAATGGCTGACGCGGTCCAACAGGTCAAGATGGGTGTGTGGCTGCTGCAGCGTCTGGTGCTCGTGCTGGCCGTGCAGGTCGACCCACGCCGAGACCTGCTCCTTGAGCGTGGTGGCGGTCACCAGCGTGTCGTCGAGGAAGGCTCGTGACCGACCCTCGGCCGAGACCTCGCGGCGGACCACCACCTCGGTACCCTCGGGCGTCGTGATCACCGCCTGGACGGTGGCGGTGGTTGCCCCGGTGCGGACCATGTCAGCCGAGGCGCGCCCACCCAGCAGCAGGCCGATGCCCTCGACGAGGACAGATTTGCCGGCGCCAGTCTCCCCGGTCAGGACGGTCAACCCGTCATCCAGTGACAGGTCGAGCGCCTCGATGACCGCCAACTGGCGGATGCTGAGGAAGCGGATCATGGGGTGCGTGACGGGTCCGTCGCGTTCGGCGCGGCAGCGGGGTCAAAAGGCCAGAACTGCAACATTATCATAGAGTTGACGCTCTTTTCTAGCCGTGGTAGGCTTTCCCGATCGCGCCTTCCCAGCGGCGCACCATGATGGAGTGCGGAGGCCTGTTTGCAGACGTTCTGGGTGTGCGCTCTTGCCCTGCAGGAGCTGGCTGGTCCTGCGGCGGAGTCCGGGGAGTCGGCAACTGACGTCATTTCGCTGGTGGCGCAGACGGGGCTCGTCGAGCAAGCCGTGCTCGTCCTTCTGGTGTTGTTCTCCATCGTGTCGTGGGGCATCGTGCTCTACAAGGCGTGGGCGTTCCGCAAAGCAGACAGCGACACGCGGCAGTTCCTCGATGTGTTCCGCCGTAGCAGCAAGTTCTCCGAGGTCCAGGCCGTCTGCCGGTCGCTGGGCGACAGTCCGCTGGTCGGGCTGTTCCAGGCCGGCTACAC
>JACDAO010000423.1 GCA_013695405.1 Acidobacteriota bacterium
GGGTTGAACAGGTCGCGGTCGCCCACGTGCATCCAGATGCGGAGGGGCTTCTTCGGGCTGTTGGGGATCAAGGTCTCGTGATAGCCCCAGGCGCCGCCGGGAGTCTCGGGGTTCCAGGGCCACTGCTGATTGACGTAGGTGCCCGAGTACGAGATCACACGGTGGTACAGGTCGGTGCGGTACCACGCCATCGACAGCGCGGCGGCGGCGCCGGAACTGCAGCCCATCGTGGCGCGCTGCTTCGGGTCCCTGGTCAGCCGCACCTTGAGGCGCTGCTCCACCTGCGGCAGGACGTCGGTCTCGATGAACTCCGCATAGCGCCCCGACATCGTGTCGTACTCGAGCCCACGCTGGCTGCCCTGCGCGTCGCCGCCGCCGTTGCCCACGGAGATGCCGACCATCACGGGGATGCGTTTCTGCGCGATGAGGTTCTCGAGCGTCGTGAAGAGCATCGGGTCGGGGCCATCAGCGCCGACGATGAAGGGGGCCACGGTGCCGGGGACGTACTGCGCCGGTACGAAGACGGAGATCGTGCGTGTCCAGGGCGCGGGCCGGCTCGAGGGGACGTCGAGCTTCGCGGGGTTCGCCGGATCCGGTGTACCGAAGGTGCCCGGCTCACGGGCGATGCCGTCCGGATAGACGGTGCTCTCGGTGGACGTGAGCGTGAACTCGTGCACGGTGCCGCGAGGCACGCCGTCCTGCACGAGGGTCTCGGGCGCTGGCGCGTGTGTCGGTCCGATGATGAAGTTGCCGTCGCGATCGGCTGGCGGCACCGCGCCGTCGGGTAGTTCGACCGCCTTCACGAACCCCGGCGTGTTCGGATCGCGCGTCGGCGGCGTGGGGCGCGGACGCGGCGCGGCGACGGGCGCCTGGGCCGGAGCCTGAACCGGAGGCGCCTGCACCTGCGCCGCCGTGAATCCGCCCTGCGCCGTCACCGCGCCTGCCCCCGCCAGCAGGCCCGCCAGGAAACCCACGCACAGTCGCGATGTCGTCATGGTCGCCAAGTGTCCGCTGCACCGGCGTCTGGAGCAAGCGCCGGCTCACTCGGTGATGCTGACCGCGGCGGTTTCGTCCCGCCCGTGAGAGCTCTCGACGTAGAATCGCTCCCCGATGACCCCCATTCCCGTGGTGCTGATCACCGGTGCGAGCCGAGGGCTGGGCCGCGGCATCGCGATCCAGGCTGCCGCCGAAGGGCTGTCGGTGGCCATCAACTACGCCAGCAACGCCGCCGCCGCCGAAGACACGGTCGAACGTTGCCGGCGCGCGGCGCCACACGAGGCGCAGCGCTTCGTCCCCGTCAAGGCCGACATCAGCAGTCGCGACGACCGCGCCGCGATGATCGCGCAGACGCTAGACGCTTTCGGGCGGATCGACGCCCTGGTCAACAACGCCGGTATCGCCCCTCGCGTGCGCGCCGACCTGACCGAGACGAGCGAGGCGTCGTTCGAGGAACTGCTGCGCGTGAACCTGCAGGGCCCCTTCTTCCTCACGCAGGCGGTTGCGAACCACTGGCTCGCGAAGCATCACGACGCGGCGCTGCCGGGCGGGTTCAAGGTCATCTTCGTCACGTCGATTTCCGCCGACACGGCGTCGATCAACCGCGGTGAGTACTGCATCTCGAAGGCGGGCCTGGCCATGACCTCGCAGCTCTGGGCCGTGCGCCTGGCGGCCGAGGGCGTGCAGGTGCTGGAACTGCGCCCCGGCATCATGGCGACCGACATGACGTCCGGCGTCAAGGACAAGTACGACGCGCTGATCGCCGAGGGCCTCGTCCCGCAGCGGCGCTGGGGGTCGGCCGAGGACGTCGGACGCGCCGTGCGCGCCGTCCTGGCTGGCCACTTTCCCTTCACGACCGGTGACGTCATCCATCTCGACGGCGGGTTCCACATTCGGCGTCTGTAGGTGCGACGACCCCATGATTCGTATCGACAAGACGCTTTCGCCCAAATCGCTCCTCGGGCCCATCGACACGCTGTTCGAGTTGTCCGCCCGGAAGATCGTGCGCATCGAGAAGACGTGGAACCCGTTGCGGGGCACGCCGGTGTTCACGATCGCCGGCCGCTACACCTCGCGCGGCTGGACCGAGTGGACACAGGGCTTCCAGTTCGGCTCTGCGATCCTGCAGTTCGACGCCACACACGATGCGGCGATGCTCGAGATCGGCCGTCGCACCACCGTGCAGCACATGGCCAGCCATGTCAGTCACGTGGGCGTGCACGACCACGGCTTCAACAACGTCTCGACGTACGGCAACCTGCTGCGGCTGGCACGCGAGGGCCGCACCGACGCGAGCGAGTGGGAGATTGCCTTCCACGAGCTGGCGCTGAAGGTCTCCGGCGCGGTCCAGGCCGCGCGCTGGACCGACCTGCCAGGTGGCCTCGGTTACATCCAGTCGTTCAACGGACCGCACTCGCTGTTTGCCGACACGATGCGCTCGCTCCGGTCGCTGGCCGTGGCGCACGCACTCGGCCATGCGCTGATGGGCGAGCGTGACCGTCGCATCTCGCTGCTGCATCGTCTCGTGCAGCACGCCGACACCAACGCGGCGTACAACGTGTACTTCGGCAAGGGCCGCGACGCCTACGACGTGCGCGGACGTGTCGCGCACGAGTCGGTCTTCAACGTGACCGACGGCTCGTACCGCTGCCCGTCGAGCCAGCAGGGCTACTCGCCGTTCTCGACGTGGACCCGGGGACTCGCCTGGGTGCTGCTCGGCTACGCGGAGGAACTCGAGTTCCTGCAGATGCGCGAGGAGGCCGAGTTCGCGACGTTCGGCGCGAAGAAGACGGCGGTCCTGAAGCGCTATCTGGACGCGGCACGGGCGACCGCCGACTTCTACATTGCGTACACGCCGACCTGCGGTGTGCCGTACTGGGACACCGGAGCGCCTGGCCTCGCGCACCTCGGCGACTATCTCGGTCGACCGGCGGACCCGTACAACGACCACGAGCCCGTTGACAGTTCTGCCGCCGCCATCGCGGCCCAGGGACTCATCCGGCTCGGCACGTACCTGGGCGCGCGGGGCGAGACGCAGGACGGCAAGCGCTACCTCGCCGCCGGCCTCACGACTGCCCGCACCCTGTTCGCGGAGCCCTACTTGTCCACTGACCCCAGGCACCAGGGCCTGGTCCTGCACGCGGTGTATCACCGCCCCAACGGCTGGGACCACATCCCGAAGGGTCGCACCGTGCCATGCGGCGAGTCGTGCATGTGGGGCGACTACCACGCACGCGAACTCGCACTCCTCGTGCGCCGCATGGCGCACAAGGAGCCGTACTACACGTTCTTCCGCATCTGAGGAGGGACGATCAATACGGCTTGCCCCCCGCGACCGCTAGGATGATGGCGGTGGCAAACTGAATGGAGCGGACACTGTCCTTCGGCTCGACCGTCGTCCACTCGTCGAGGGCGTGCGCGCGGCCGCCGGGGCCGCGACCAATCGTCACCGCGGGGATCCCCAGGTTCATCGCCATGTTCGAGTCGGTGCTGCTCACGCCGTAGTTCGGCTTCAGGCTGAAGGCCTGCACGACGGCGGTGGCCGTCTGCACGATGGGTGCATTCATCGGGGTCTCGCCGCACGGGCGATCGCCAATCAGCTTGGGATCGGCCGAAATGGGTCCTTCCCGTGTCGACCGGGCCTTGTTCTCCTCCTCGACGGCGGACTCCAGCACCGCCAGGAACTGCTCCTCGAGCGTCTTCAGCTCCGCGCAGGCCTCCGAGCGCATGTCCACGTCCATCGAGACTTCAAATGGAATAGAGTTCACCGATGTCCCGCCGGTGACCGAACCGACGTTGAAGGTGGTCTTCGGCTTCTGTGGCACCTTCAGCTGCGAGAACTTCGCGATGGCGTTCCCCATCGCGAACGCCGGGCTGACGAGTCCAAAGGCGCCATAGCTGTGGCCGCCGGGCCCCTTGAAGGTGACGCGGTAGCGGCGGCTGCCGACGCCGCCGCGGGTGATGGTACTCAGGTCGCCGCCGTCGATGGCGATGAAGTGCTTGATCCGATCCTTGTACTTGCCCTTCTGCAGCAGGAACTTGACGCCGCGCAGATCGCCCTCCCCCTCCTCGCCGACGTTGCCGACAAAGAGGATGTCGTGCGCGGTCTGGAACTTCCCGGCGTCCATCGCGCGGATCGCCGCCAGCATCAGAGCGGCGCCGCGCGTGTTGTCGCCGACACCCGGAGCGGCCAGCCGCGTGCCCTCGCGCTTCACCTTGACGTCGGTGCCTTCTGGAAACACGGTGTCGATGTGAGCGACGACGGCTACCATTTCGCCGCCGCCCGTGCCGCGCCGCACGCCCAGGACGTTACCCTCGGCGTCGATCTCGACGTCGGTCAGCCCGGTCAGCCGCAGCATCTGGACGTACGCCTTCGCCCGCCGTTCCTCCTTGAACGGCGGGGCCGGGATCTCGGTCAACTCGATGATCTCCTTCACGAACCGCGGTTCATCCTTCTCGATGAACGCCGTCGCGGTCTTGAAGGCGGCGCTGTCGAGCAGCGCCTTGACCTGCCCGTCCTGGGCCGAGGCCGGGACGGGCAGCAGAATCGTCAGCAGAATGACGAGGTGAGACCAACGTCGGATGTGCGTGCGCATGCCGTAGCATGCCTGAACGCAGCGGCGGCCGCCGCTTCCGGCCCGAGGCAGCCGACTCTCCGGTCGCAGCCGGAGGTGCCGCGCAACCTCCCCGCAGGAATCCCGTTTGACACACTCGCGGCCTGAGGTGTCTTCTGTGCCCATGCGCGGGCTGATGATGGATATGCCGCTGTCGATCCCGGCACTGCTACGTCGAGCCGGGATGATATTTCCCCAAAAAGCCATCGTCAGCCGCTTGGTCGACCGTAGCCTGGCACGCTCCACCTACGGCGCGTGTCTCGCTGGAGCGAGACGCCTGGGCCGGGCGATGCGCGAACTCGGCGTCCGCGATGGCGACCGCGTTGGCACGTTCTGCTGGAACCACGAGCGCCACTTGCAGGCGTACTACGGCATCCCGGCGTCTGGCGCGATCCTCCACACCCTCAACATCCGCCTGCATCCCGAGGAACTCGCCTACATCATCAACCACGCTGACGATGCCGTGATCATCGTCGACAAGGTGCTGTGGCCGGCGTTCGAACCGGTTCGACAGCGCATTGGCGATCGCCGCATCGTCGTAGTCGGCGACGATGGCGAGGTGCCGCAGGGGACCGTGGACTACGACGCACTGCTGGCAGGTCAGGACGACGCCGGCACCTTCGACGACGTGGACGAGCAAGCTGGCGCGGTGCTCTGCTACACGTCGGGCACGACGGGCCGGTCGAAGGGCGTGCTGTACTCGCATCGTTCGCTGGTGCTGCACGCGTTCGCGGCAGCGCTTCCGGACATGATGGATCTCGCCGAGGCTTCGCGCGTGCTGGCGGTGGTGCCGATGTTCCACGCCAATGCCTGGGGGCTGCCGTTCGCCTGCGCGATGGTCGGCGCCTCGCAGATCCTGCCTGGCCCCTATCT
>JACDAO010000625.1 GCA_013695405.1 Acidobacteriota bacterium
AGGCATGACACAGGTGGCGGCAGCCCCAGGCCTGACACTCGACGGCGCACCGCTCTTCGCGCATCATGACGGGCGGCTGCACAGGCCGCTGGGCTTCGGCGCCGTCTCGCCACCTGCGAGGCGTGCCGGCTGAGGCGCGGCGAAGGGGGCGGCGCCACGCACGGGGTGACCATCCGTCCGGCGCCTACGCGCGCGGGTGAGCCTCACGTCTGGCGCGGCAGCGTGATCGTGAACATCGCCCCGCCGTCGGGGCGGTTGGCGGCGCTGACCGTGCCGTTGTGCAACTCCACCAGGTGGCGGACGATCGACAGGCCGAGCCCGGTGCCACCGGATTCCCGAGCGCGCGCCTTGTCGACGCGGTAGAAGCGCTCGAAGATCCGTGGCAACTCGGTGTCCGGAATGCCGTGGCCGCTGTCGGCGACGGTCAAGCGAACCTGACCCGCGTCAGCGTGTGCCTCGAGCACGATCCGACTGCCCTCCGGCGTGTAGGCCGAGGCGTTCTCCACCAGGTTGCGGAGCACGTCGTGCATCTTGGCGGGGTCGCAGCGCATCGTCAGCGCCGGTGGGGTCACCTGCAGATCGACTCGCTGGCCGCGCGGCTCGGTCATTGGCTCCAGGTCGCTGAGCACGGCGTTGAAGACGCTCTCGACCGATACCTCGGCCTCGTCGAGCGGCTCCTGGCCAGCGTCGAGCCGCGCCAGCCGTAACAGATCCTTGACCAGTCGTTCCATCCGCGACGAGTGGCGCGCGATGATCTCGAGGAACCGCTGGGTGTCGGGTTCGTGCGTCGGGCCGTCGAGCAACGCCTCGACGTAGCCGCGGATGGCGGTCAGCGGCGTTCGCAGCTCGTGGGACACGTTGGCGACGAAGTCGCGACGAATCCGGTCAGCGCGCCGCAGGTCGGTGATGTCGTGCAGCACCAGCACCGCGCCGCGGCTGCCCGGGGTGATGGCTGGCGAACATCGCGCGATGAAGGTCTGCCCGGGGTCCCGCCCGATCGCCAGTTCGAGGCCACCTGGACGCTCGCCGGCCAGTGCCTGACTAATCTGCATCGAGATGTCCGGATGCCGGATCAGCTCGACGTAGCGCCTCCCGATGGGCGAGGCGTCGAGGCGCAGCAACCGCCGCGCCGCGTCGTTCGCAATCTGGACCTGGCCCTGCTCGTCGACCACCAGCACGCCTTCGACCATGCCCGTGAGTACGGCTTCGAGCCTGGCGCGATCGCGCCCGAGGTCGCCGAGTCGAGCGTCGAGCATGGTCGCCGCGGTGTTCACCGCACGGGCGACCCGGCCGAGCGCATCGCCGCGGGTCTCCGGCAGCACGGTGCGCCGATCGCCGCTGCCGAGTGCCTTGACCGCCGAGACCACCTCGCCGATCCGGTCGTCGACGACCGTCGCGGCGACCCACGCGGTCATCACCGACGACAGCGCCGCCGTGACCACGCCGATCACGCCGATGCGCAGCAGGAACCCAGCCGAGGGGGTCAGCGGTTCGCGCGTCACCCATGCCACGGCCAGCGTGAACAGCGGCGTGAACAGGGCGGTTTGCACCGCCGTCAGCAGGACGAACGTCGGGATGCGCACCGGACCTCGGAAGCGGCCGGCACGACCAGGGAAGTCGAGACGGCCCGTGGCTAAGAGTGTACGCGTGGCGCCTCAGGCCTGCGCCTACTTCAGCTTGTACCCGAACTGCTTGACCGTTTCGATCGCGTCGGCCAGTACCGGCAGCTTCTCGCGCAGCCGGCGCACGTGCACGTCGACGGTCCGCGACCCGCCGGTGTACTGGTAGCCCCAGACGTCGGTCAGCATCAGGTCGCGCGACAGCACCCGGCCGCGATGCTCGAGGAAGTACTGAAGCAGCAGAAACTCCTTGGCCGTCAACCGCACCTCCTGCACCCCGTCGGTGACCACGTGCTGAGCCAGCTGCACGCGGATGCCGCCATATTCGAGCACCCGGCCCGACCCGTCCGCCACGGCTGTCCCGGGGCGGGCCGATCGCCGCAGCAGCGCATGTACGCGCGCCACCACTTCCTTGGCGCTGAACGGCTTGGTGATGTAGTCGTCGGCACCCAGTTCGAGCCCGACGATGCGATCGCTCTCTTCGGCGCGAGCGGTCACCATCATCACGGCGATGTCGGCAGTCGCTGGGTTGGCACGCAGCAGGCGGCAGATCTCGAGCCCGTCCAGTCCCGGCAGCATCCGATCGAGGATCACCAGGTCGGGAGGCTGGTCGCGAATGCGGGCCAGCGCTTCGCTGCCGTGGGCGAGCACGTCGACCTGGTGCGAAGCGCGCTCCAGGTAGTGCCGCAGCAACTCCGCGATGTCGGCGTCATCCTCGACGACGAGGATCCGACTCATGACGGCAGCGGGACTGCCAACCCCTGGAGAAAGCCGTCCAGCCAGTCGACCGGCGCGGCGTCGACCGTGTCCCGGAGATCGGTGTCCGAGGCGTAGTGGCGACGCGGGATGCGCCGGGCCGCGACGCGCCACGGCACGATGGCGCCGCCAAAGGGGTCGGGGGTCAGAGTCAGCGTCGCACCGTCAGGGACGGCACGATAGTAGTCCACCTCGAAGGGGTCGCTCCAGCCATGGCACAGCGTCAGCGACACCAGGTCGGCCAGGCGCAGCGACGCGTAATCACGCAGGAAGCTGTCGAAAGCGACGCCGCTGCGTCCGTCCTGCGCCAGCGCCGAGACCCGCCGGTCGCGTTCCGAGGCCATGGTGCGGAAGAAGCCGCCCCAGGCCGGGTCGCGTTCGAAGCGGCTGTAGGCGGTGAGCGCGTGGTGTGCCACCAGCGCGGCGATGTGTGGACGGTCGTCGAGCCGTGTCATCGCCCGCAGCCACACCGCCTGCCGTCGCGAAATCGGCAGATGGACGAAATCCCAGGGTGCCCCCAGCGCCGGATCGACGCTTGGCCGGTCGTCCTCGTCGAGCCAGCCGCAGTCGTGCAGCCGGGTGGCGTCGAGCAGCGTGGCCCTGGTCGGCCGGTCGGGCACGCCATCGGCCTGCCAGTGCGACAACAGGTCGGCCGCCAGCGCGGCGTGGTCCTCCTGCCGCACCAGCAGCCACGAGTCGCCATCGGGACGCACGATCACCCGGCGAGGGTAGCGCAAGAACGCCGAACGCCGAACGCCTTGTAGCCGCCGGACTTGTCCGGCGGGCTTCGGACGGACGGTCGGACACGTCCGACCGCTACGGCGTGCACCAGTGCGCCAAAACAAACGCGGCGCCCCCTCGTGGGAAGGCGCCGCGTTCGGTCCTGCCGTGAGCCCTGAGCCTCGAGCCTCGAGCCCTGAGCCCGCCTGCGCCTACCGGCACTCCGGGAACATGAACTCGCCGGTGTCGTACCGGGCATCGCGGTACCGGGGAACCCGGCACATCGGGTCGGTGGTCCAGCGGCCGACGGTACCAGCGGCCCGCGTGGGACCTGTCTGATCGACCCAAAATGGTCCAGGTCTCGGTCCGCAGTGGCCACCGATGATGTCGTAGATCCGCACCTGGGTGCTGTTGCGCATCTGTGTGCCTTCGGGACCCGCGTAGTAATTCACGATGTCCTCGGACAGGTCGTTGACGACGCCACGCTTCCAGTTGAGGCCCCATCGATTGCTTCGGAATCGGCGCCGCAACTCCGCGACCACTTCGAACATGAAGGTGTGATTGCCGCACGAGCTGTTCAGCTCGCCTCGCCGCGCTGCGGCGACTGACGCCACCACGCCGAACAAGTCCCCATACGAGATGGCCGGACCTGCCACAAACGGGTCGAGGAACTCGAAGGCACCGGGCAGGTCGAGCTGTGTGCCCCGCGTGTTGACCAGGACGCTGGCAAAGCCCCTGCCGCTGGCCGGGGTGACCACGCTGATGGAGTTCGCGTTGTTCACGATGATGTTCTGCGGCGGAACCGGCGTGACGCCGAAGGCGACGGTGGTA
>JACDAO010000626.1 GCA_013695405.1 Acidobacteriota bacterium
CCGTCACGGAATAAGTGATGCAACGCTGGGCGTCGAGGCGCCCGCCCGGCCAGGCACGAGGAGTGAGAATGCCCAGTGCATTTAAGCGACGAGCAACGCCGCCCGGCGGGATGCATCGGCGGTCGCACGTGGCACCTTATTCTCGCCAGGGTCCTTAGGGTCGGGCTGATGGCGGCGCAGCGGCGTGTTGCGCCGGTGTCGTGTTGAGACGGTGTGGAGTCGATGTGAAACCGGCGTGACGAAAGGGATGTGGGCGATGGGCAATTTATTTCGGTCCGGGACGTGGTTGACTGGCGCACTGACCGTGGCGTGCGTTGTCGCGGCGCCGGTTGCTGGCGCCGCGGCGGTACAGGTCGTTGGCGCGAACCTCTCGGGGCGAATTACCGACGACGGCGGCGGGGCGCTGCCCGGTGTGACGATCACCATCACGAACAAGGCGAACGGCTCTCAGCAGGCCGTGGTCACCAATGCGGAAGGCACGTATCGCGTCGTCGCGCTGCAGCCTGCTCCCTACCAGATCAAGGCGGAGCTCGCGGGTTTTGGCGCCACCACTCGCGAGATCGTGCTGACCATCGGCGCCAACGCGACGCTGGACTTCAAGCTGGGCGTCGCCGCCCTCGAGGAAAGCATCACGGTCTCGGCGCAGACGCCGCTTGTCGAAGTGGCCAGGGCCGCGCCGTCGTCGACGATCGTCGAATCGCAGATTCAGGCGCTGCCGGTGCTCGAGCGCAACTTCCTGGCGCTCGCCCAGCTGATGCCCGGGGCCGCGCCCAACTACATCAGCAAGTTCTCGCGCGTGAAGTTCGGCGGGCCCGCCGACCAGCGCAACGGCTATACGACCATCGTCGATGGTGGCGATCTGGACGATGCGATCTGGGGGGATCCGACCGTCAATATCAGCCAGGACGCGGTGCAGGAATTCAAGGTCTTCCGCAACCAGTTCGACGCGCAGTACGGCGCGGCGCTCGCGGCCGTGGTCACCGTCGCCACCAAATCGGGCACCAACACCCTGCACGGCAGCGGCTACTTCTTCGGCCGCGACGACTCGTTCAACGCGCGCAATGCCTTCGCGCGCTCCAAGCCAGCCTACGGCCAGCAGCGCTTCGGCGGATCGACTGGCGGGCCGGTCATCCGCAATCGCACCCATTTTTTTGGCGCCTACGAGTACACGAACGTGGCCAAGGAGAGCATCATCTCACTGCCGGCCAGCAACCCGTTCGCCGCGCGGGAGAACGGCACGTTTCCCGCCACCTCGCGCGAGCACTTGATCGTCAGTAAGTGGGATCACCGATGGTCGGACCGGAGCTCCGTATTTGTCCGCTATGCCTACGACGATCAGCGGGCCACCCGCACCGCCACCGTGACGTCGGATTCAGCCAACGTGAACGACACCAGCAAGATGCACAGCGTGATCGGCGAACAGAGTTGGGTGCTCTCGAACTCGACCGTCAACTCGCTGCGGGCGCACTACATGTGGAACGAGGTGGCGACGCTGCCCGTCACGCTGGGGGTGCCACAGGAAGTACGCCCGTCGGTCACGACCGGCCAGAACTGGACCTCGCCGCAGTTCTTCCCCCGTACGCGTATCCAGGTCTTCGAAACGCTCTACAAGACCGCGGGCCGTCACGACCTGAAGTTTGGCACCGACTACACCTACGCGAGGCACGCGTACGACGCGCATTTCTACGAGAGCGGCTATTGGCAGTTTGCGACCGATGCGGCGTTTGACCGCAATGTGGCGTCGACCTGGCCCATTGCCTTCATCCAGCAGACCACGGGCCTGTATGAATACAACTCGCACATCATCGCGGCGTACGCGCAGGACGATTGGCGGGTCACCGATCGCCTGCGCCTGAACCTGGGCCTGCGCTATGACCTGGACACCAACCTCCGCATGAACGACGTGTATGCCGACGTGCTGTCCAACCCGGCCTACGCCGGGCTCGAGCGGTTCGTGAGCGCCGACCGGGGGACCGACGCCAACAACGTGCAGCCGCGCCTCGGAGTGACGTATGACGTGCTCGGCACCGGCCGATTGGTGGCGCGCGCGGGCTGGGGTCTCTACATCACCAGGAATCGGCACTATTTCGGATTGACGGCGCAAGACCGGCTGCTCGGCACCGCGATCCGCATCGAGGATCCGAATCAGCTGCGCCTCTACCCCGACATCAACGCGGTGCTCGGCGGGAAGTCGGTATCCGAGTACGTGGCCGGCGGCGCCGCCCGGTCCGTGTACCTGATCCCTGATGACTACGAACTACCCGAGTCCCGCAACACCACGGCGGGCTTCGGCTGGCAGATCAACGGCACCACCGGGCTCGAGGTGGATTACGTCCACGCCTACGGCTACAACCAGCTCGGCGCGTACGACTTGAACTTGCCCGCCAGCGGCCGCGTCAGCGCGGCCAACCCGCGGCCCGTCAGCCGCTTCACGGAAGTGAAGAGCCTCGAGAATTTTACCAGGAGCTGGTACAACGCGGTCGAATCGCAGTTCCGCACGCGCTTCAAGGGCGTTGACAGCTTGTCGGTGTCCTACACGCTCTCGAGCACCACGCGCGATGGTGTGAACCACTACCAGAACTACCCCGGCACGATGCGGACACCGCACGAGAAGGGCTACAG
>JACDAO010000643.1 GCA_013695405.1 Acidobacteriota bacterium
GATCGGACATCCGCTCGTCGTAGTGCTGGCCAGTATGGACCAGACGCGACTCGAGGTGCGGGTAGTGACGCATCGCCTCGAGGAGCGGCGCAACCTTCATGAAGTTCGGTCTGGCGCCGACAATGCTGGTGATTCGCATGCGTTGATCTTGTTGTGCCACTCCATGGTCGTTCGGTCCACCGCTCTCGGATTTAGTGCGGCCGGCCGACCAAAGGGCGCTCGATTGTACAGGAGTCGCCCTGAGTCGCCGGATATACTTGGGCGCTGGTCTTGCCCGCGACCCTCGGAAGGCGGCGGGCAAGGAGATCGCGGCGGAGCCAGCCGCACTGCCGCTGCCGACCGAGGATCGATGATTGATGAGATGGCAGGCAGGCGCGATTTCTCCGTGGTCATCCCGTTCTTTCAGCGCCGTGCGGGCATTCTGACCGACGCCGTCACCAGTGCCCTGTCACAGCAGGACGTGCCGACGCCCCTCGTCATCGTCGTGGACGATGAGTCGCCGGTCGACCCAGCGGTGGAATTGGCGGACCTGCTACGCCGCTTTCCCGATGACCTAGTCGTGCTGCGACAAGACAATCAGGGGCCGGGTGCGGCGCGCAACACCGGCATACGCCATGCCCGAACGGTGTCGCGCTACATCGCGCTGCTGGACTCGGATGACACATGGTTGCCCCGCCACCTGTCCACCGCCGCCACAGCGCTGCAGGCCGGTGCTGAATTCTACTTCTGTGACATATCCTCGCGACAATCTGGCGCCCGGACGAAGTTCGAGGGGGTCGGCTTCCCGCCGACGCGCCCAGACGAGTCGCGAGGTGACACTATTGACGAGTACCCTGGCGACTGGGTGCGGCTGATTCTGACGTCGTGCCCGATCAACACGTCGACTGTGGTGTTCAATGCCGAGGCCTGTCCGTTCGAGTTCCGCACCGACCTGCGTGTTGCGTGCGAGGACTATTATTTCTTCCTGCAGGTTGCTGCCTCCCGCAAGCGCATCGCGTTCTCCACGACCCCGCAGGTGAAACTCGGTCTGGGCGTGAACATCTACGCCGGCGTAAAGTGGGGCTCTGCCCAAATGCTGGAGCAACTGCACGACCAAGTGCGGTACATCAAGGACGTGATGACGACCATCGACACCTCGCGCACGTACCACCGTGAGTGTGCGGCGGAACTCCGGACGTATCGGTTGAGTTTCTGGGAGAGTGCCCCACGTGCGCTCCGCGGGCGCGACCGCTCACGAGCGGCGTCAGCTATGGGTCGGATGCTGGCAACTGACCCTGCCATCCTGCTGTCTCTGCCCCGTGCGGCCGTACGCCTCGGCAGCCTCTGGCTGGCGCACAAGTTCGGCCGCTCGGAACCCGAGGCCGTGGACTGATGCGTGAGCCCATGGACGTAACGATTGCGATCTGCACGTGGAACCGCAGCCACCTGCTCCGGGAGACGCTCGAGGCCATGACGCGCATGCGGGCAGCGGGTATCGAGTGGGAGCTGCTGGTCGTCGACAACAACTGCACCGACGACACGTCGCAGGTGATCGCGTCCTTCGCACAGAGGCTGCCGATACGGGGACTGCGCGAGAGCACGCCGGGCCTGTCGGCGGCGCGCAACACGGCGGTCGCCGCGGCCCGAGGTCGTCACATCATCTGGACCGACGACGACGTGCTGGTCGATGATGCCTGGCTGGTGGAGTACGCGAGGGCATTTGCGCGGTGGCCGGACGCCGCAGTGTTCGGCGGCCCGATCGAGCCGTGGTTCGACGGGGAGCCACCGCGCTGGCTCCGCGACGTGTTCCCCGAGGTCTCCTATGCGTACGCAGCCTGCGACTTCGGCAACCAGGAACTGGGACTGCGTGATCCGGATCGGCTGCCCTACGGCGCCAACATGGCGTTCCTGCTGTCGGCGCAACGCGAGGCTCCCTACGACACCCGGATCGGGGTGAGGCCGTCAAGCCGCGTCGGAGGAGAAGAGACAACGGCAATCGCCGCCGTGTTGCAACGGGGCTACAG
>JACDAO010000662.1 GCA_013695405.1 Acidobacteriota bacterium
CACTCGAGCAGGCAGTCACGGTGAGCGGACCGTCGACGGCCTGGATCACGTCGGCCACCGAGATCAACGTCGCCGGCCGCGCCAGCAGGTAGCCGCCGCGGGTGCCCTGGTGTGACGCCAGCAAACCGCGCCGGACCAGGCGCTGCAGCACCTTGGCCATCAGCTCGGCGGGAATGTCGTACTGCTCGGCAATCTCGCGCGCGCTGGCCGCTCCGTGGTCGCCGTTGAGGGCCAGGTGCTTCATGGCCATCAGGGCGTAGTCGGTCTTCTTGGACAGCCGGAGCATGATGGCTCCAGTGTAGCAAGTCTCACTTGCCGGCCGGCGCGACCGGGTCAGGTACCTTGTTGCGCACCGCAGGCACGGTCCGCAGGTAGGCGAAGATCGCCTTGAGGTCCGCGTCGTCCTTCTGGCCGAAGGCCGGCCACGGCATCGGCGGCAGCAACTGCCGACCGCGGCCCTGGTGGCGACCGTTGCGCAGCGTGTCGAGGAACTGCTGTTCGGTCCAGGCCCCGAGGCCGGTCTCGGCGTCCGGGGTCAGGTTGGCGGCAAAGCTGACACCCCACGCGCCGGCGAACGCCGGCTCGAGCGCGCCGAATTCGCCCCAGCCCTGCAGCGCCGGATTCGCGGGGACCGGGCTGCTGGAGGGATAGCCGCTCAGCATGCGCGACATGACGTACGCCGGGCCCTTGGGCCCCATCGTCATCGGCGTGTGGCAGTCGCCGCAGCCGATGGCCGTGACCAGGTACTTGCCGCGAGCCACGGGATCACCGTGCGTCGGCGCCGTGCGGAGTGCCGTCAGGGGAGCCGGCGCATCGGGCGGCGGCACCGCCTCACCAGGGGGCGGCACCGGGGCACCAGGAGGCGGCACCGGTTCCGGCACCTTGTTGCGGATCGCCGGGATGCTCTGGAGGTACGCGAACATCGACGCGAGATCCTCGTCCGCGTAATGCCTGAACGCCTCCCACGGCATGGGTGGCAGCAGTGGGCGGCCGGTCCCCTGGTGCTTGCCGTTGCGGATCGTGTCGATGAATTGCTGCGCGGTCCAGGTCCCGAGGCCGGTCTCCCGATCGGGTGTGAGGTTCGCGGTGTGGCTGCGCCCCCAGGGACCACTCCACGCGGTGAGCGTCGACGTGGCAGCGCTCAGCCACGGTGCCGGCAGCGTCGGGACCGCTGGCACCGCGAGCTCGGCGGGATGCCCTGACAGCATCCTCGTCATGTCTGGTTCGGGGCCGTTGTCGCCCGTCTTCAGCGGCGTGTGGCAGTCGTTGCACGCGCCGCTCTTGACGAGATAGGCGCCACGCGCGACGGGATCCGCACCAGATGCCTGTAGGGCGACGGTCGTCGCGAGCGGCGTCCGGCCGACGGCCGCGCCGAGCGGGATGGTCCGGGCCACGAGCACGGCGCCGATCAGCACCGCACTGCCGAACACAATGGTGCCCGACCTACTGACTGTCATGTTCACGATCATGCTCCGTGCGCATCGCCTGACGCGCCAGTGGATACCTACCTACGCAAATCGTCCGCAATCCAGCGCCGCAGCAGCGCGACCGCGTCCTCGTCCACCAGCCGGGTGCCGAGCGGCGGCATCTGCAGCACGGGGTGACGCGAGGCCATCCGCGTGACGAGCACACTGAGGTCGGGCCGACCGGGATGGATGCGGTCGACCTGGTCGGGCTGCCCGGAGACCTTGAAGTGGCTGCGCGCGCCAAGCGTGGTGAACAGCGCATCGGTACGGGGCGCGCCGGGCCCGGCCAGGGCGTACCGCAACGAAAAGTCGAGCGACGCCATTGGGCCGGTGCCGTTGTGGCACATGCCGCAGTTGGCGTGCAGGTACCCGAGCGCGGCACGTGACGTCGGCGTGGACGCGTCGATGCGCGGCGCGCGTTGCATGACGTGGTCGGGCATCCCGCGCACCAGACCGCGTGCGACCAGGGCGTCGAGATCGACCGCGCCGGCCGGCAGCTGCTCCGCGTGTGGCGCCCCTGGATCGCGATCGGGCGAGAGCTGCAGCGCACTCAGGCTGAGCATCGGCGTGGGACCCGCCTCGTGGCAGGCGGTGCAGTCGGTTCGCGAGGGAATCGCATGCCGCACGCCCTCGCCAATCGTCACGCTGTTGAGGATGCCGCGCGCTGGCGCCAACACGGCATCGGTGCCGTCGGCCTTCCAGGCGTAACTGGCATACCTCCACCCATCCGGCGTGCGCTCGATGAAGCGCGTCTCGGCAGGGGCGTCGCCGAAACGAAACTCTTTCCACACCCTGGTGCCGACCGGGAACTGCCACGCGTCGGCATCGGTGCCGTCGATCCACGTGCCCGGCGGCAGGTGGACCCAGCGCGACTTGGCTGCCCCATCGGACCAGAGCGGATATTGCGGCGCGTACGGCAGGTTCTCGGCGGCGACGACCTTGTGGTCCCAATCGCCGTACAGGCCCGTGTCGCGCAGGTGCTCGGGCAGCGGCGGCACCGCCCCGCCGGGGTCGCCCAGCAGCGGCGTGACCATGAGGGTGGCCAGGATGGCCCCGAGCGCACGTGTCCTCGTACCCACGACATATAGCCGAACGTCGTGGACGGGCGTATCCGAACAGACCGGGCGGCGACGGGCGTGCCCCGCCCCGACGAATGCCACCGGGGGATAGCACCGGCGGGCGGTACGCTGCCGGGAAGCGCCGGGCGAATCAGTACTTGGCTTGCGTCGGGTCGATCTGGTCGACCCACGCCAGGATGCCGCCGGTCAGGTTGACGGCGCGATCGAAACCGCGCTCGCGCAGCAGCGTCACGGCCTTGGCGCTGCGGCCGCCCATCTTGCAATGGACCACCAGGTCGCGCGCCTGATCGAGTTCGCCCAGGCGCGACGGCAGGTCGCCGAGCGGGATCACCGTCGATCCGGCGATGCGGCAGATCTCGACCTCGTGCGGTTCGCGAACGTCGAGCACCACCAGGTCGTCACCGCGGTCGAGGCGCTCCTTCAAGGCACCAACCGTGATCAGCGGAAGCTCGGGGGCCGCCGCGGCCGCCGCCACACCGGGCGCGGGCTTGAGGCCGCAGAACTGCTCGTAGTCAATCAGTGACGTGACAGTCGGATGGTCGCCGCAGACCGGGCAGTCGGGGTCACGCCGCAGCTTCAGCTCGCGGAACTTCATCCGCAAGGCGTCGTAGATCAGGAACCGACCCACCAGCGGCTCGCCGGCGCCGAGAATCAGCTTGATCGCCTCGGTCGCCTGGATCACGCCGATGATGCCTGGCAGCACGCCGAGCACGCCGCCTTCAGCGCAACTCGGGACCAGGCCCGGCGGCGGCGGCTCGGGGTAGAGGCAGCGGTAGCACGGCCCGCCGCGCGTTGCGAACACCGAGGCCTGACCTTCGAAGCGGAAGATGCTGCCGTAGGCGTTCGGCTTGCCGAGCAGCACGCACGCGTCGTTGACCAGGTAGCGGGTCGGGAAGTTGTCGGTGCCGTCGATGATGATGTCGTAGGGCCGGAACAGGTCGAGCGCGTTCTGCGACGACAGCGCGGTCTCGTGCAGGTCGACCTGCACGTGCGGGTTGATCGCCGTGACCGCGTCGCGGGCCGAGTGCAGCTTCGGGCGACCGACGTCGGCGGTGCCGTGCAGCACTTGCCGTTGCAGGTTGCTCAGGTCGACGGTGTCGAAGTCGACGATGCCGAGGCGGCCGACGCCGGCGGCCGCCAGATAGAGGAGCACCGGCGAGCCGAGCCCGCCCGCGCCGACGCACAGCACACTGGCCGCCTTGAGCTTCTTCTGACCCTCGACGCCGACCTCCGGCAGAATCAGGTGCCGGCTGTAGCGCTGCACCTCCTCGTGATCGAGCGCAGGCAGCGCCGGTGCCACCGCCGCGTCACTGCCCCCGGCCACCGACGGGATGATGCTGATGGTGTCCTGGGCGCCGAGCGGCGTGTGCTCCTTCTGCAGATAGCGGATGTCCTCGTCGTTGACGTAGATGTTGACGAAGTGGCGCAGCGTCCCTTGCTCCGAGTACAGGTGGCGCTTGAGATCGGGGTAGGTCGCGGTCAACTGCGCGAGCAGTTCGCCAACCGTGGCGCCCTCGATCTGCACCGTGTCCAGCTTGTCGGTGTAGGGCCGCAGGGGAGTCGGGATGTGAACGGTGTGCGCCACGTTGTCTCCTTCTAATCTGCCGGCTGGATCGGCACCGCGGCGAATCCGCTGCGGTCGTCCTGCAGCGTCCACGCCCGGGCCTCGCCAGGTGTGCCGGCCGTCACCGGCACGATTACGTACAGCCACGACGGCCAGGCCTCGGCCAGATCGGTTGCCGAGGGACGAGCCGGATGATCGGGGTGGCTGTGATACACGCCGACGATCTGCAGTCCCTCGCCGCTGGCACGCGCCTCGGCCCGGCGGTAAC
>JACDAO010000665.1 GCA_013695405.1 Acidobacteriota bacterium
CCGCGGTGACGGCGGCCGCAGATGCCACGACGACAACGATTGACGTCACGGCGTCGGCCACCGCCTGCGCGTGGACGACCTCCGGGGCGACCTCATGGCTCGCGATTGCGCCCCCGGCCGGTACCGGCAGCGGGTCGGTGCGCCTGGTCCTCACGGCCAATACCGCCACCACCCCACGCTCGGCGGCCGTGACCATCGCGGGCACGACCGTGACCGTCTCGCAGGCCGCCGCGGCACCGACAGCCACACCGACCTGCACCTATCAGGTCGTGCCGTCGGCGCGCACCCTGGGCGCCGCGGATGTCGCTACCAGCACGCGTCTCGAGACCCAGGCGGGCTGCGCGTGGACGGCCACGTCAGCCGAGCCGTGGCTGGTCGTGACCACCCCATCAGGTACTGGCAGCAGCACAATCGCGCTGGTGGTGGTGCCGAACCTGACCGCCAGCAGCCGCACCGGAGCGGTCACCATCGGCGGACAGACCTTCAGCGTGACGCAGGAAGGCGTCAGCGCCGTCGTTGAGGAGATACGCCTCGACGGGATCATCTCGCAAGTCAGCGGCACCTGCCCGATGGTCAGCTTCCGGGTCGAGGGCCGGTCGGTGCGAACCACCGCAGCCACGATGTTCGTCGCCAATAGTTGCGCGCGTCTCACGAATGGCGCCGACGTGGAAGCGCGAGGCTACGCGCAAACCAACGGCGACATCCTGGCCACCCGGGTGCGCGTCAAGGGCGGCAATGACGACGAGTGACCGACGGGTTGGCCCCGGCGGACGAATCGCGGCGGCGCTGGTGCTGTGTCTGGCGCTGGCGCCATGCGAGGCCCGGGCCCAGCAACCGTTGCGCGAGGTGCTGTCCTTCCTGCTGACCAATCAGTCGGTGCCGACCGGCGACTTCGTCAAGGACGCCGAGGCAGCGCGCGCCACCCGTGACACCGTCAGCCGTCTGCTCCTGGTCGAACTCGCGACCCAGCCGGTCAGCGCCTCGTCACCGGGCTTCGTCTACCGGCTCAACCCGGCCCTCGGCACACTGGAGCGGACGAGCGAGAGCTTCGGACCGTTCTTCACCGAACGTAGCCTGACCGCCGGCCATGGCCGAGCGGCATTCGGCGCGGCCTTCAGCGCCCGTCGCTTCACCGCGCTCGACGGCCAGGATCTCGAGGACGGCACCTTCGTCACCAGTGGCAATCAATTCCGCGACGAGACCTCGCCGTTCGACGTCGAGACGCTGTCGCTGACGCTGGAGTCGCGCACGTTGACGATGTTCGGCACGGTCGGCATCAGCGATCGCCTCGATGTCAGCGTCGCCGTGCCCCTGGTGTCGCTGTCCCTGGAAGGCCTGCGCCGCAACACCTACCGCAGCACCTCTGTCGTCCAGGCCGGTGCCGACGCCACCGCGACCGGAGTCGGGGACGTCGCCGTCCGTGGCCGCTACCGACTCGTCGCGGCGGGGCCGAGTGGCCTGGCGGTGGTCGCCGAGACGCGGCTGCCGACCGGGCGCGAAGAAGACCTGCTCGGTGCCGGCGAAGCGTCTGTGCAGGCGATCCTGGTCGGGTCGTTCGAGCGGGGGCGCCTGGGGCTGCACGGCAATGGCGGCGTGACTCGCGGCGGCCTGTCGGACGAACTGCACTACCGCGGTGCGGTCACGGTCAGCGCGTCGCCGTTCGTGACCCTGGTCGGCGAGGTGCTGGGCCGTCGGGTCGACGGCGCCGGGCGGATCAGCGTGGCGCGACTGCCTCACCCGTCGATCAGCGGCGTGGACACCTTCCGCCTGCTGCCCGAAGGAACGTCGTCGCAGTCTGCGGTCGCCGTCTTCGGTGCAAAGTGGAACGTCGCCAACACCGTCCTGCTCAGTGGCAACGTCACGGCGCCCTTGACCGACGCCGGCCTGACGCCCGCGACCGTCTTCCTGGTGGGGCTCGAGTACGCGTTCGGTCGCTGACGTGACCTTGGGTGCCTGCCGCGCTCAGCGCATGCTGGCGGTCAGGATTCGCCATTGCTCGCCGTCGACCCGTTCGAGCTGAAAGCTCCACTGGCGGGCGTCGGTGCGGGGGCTGCGATCGCCGACCCGCGGCACATACGTCGCCGAGCCATGGCACGCTGCCTGCGCCTTGGCGCCACTGACCGAGACATCACACCGGTCGAACACCAGCTGCTGCGACTGCAGGCCGTCGAAGGCGCGCGCCAGCGCCCGGGTATCCAGCGACGGCCAGACCGCGCGGGCTGCTGCCGCATCGAGTCGACGGTAGGCCGATGCGTACTGCCGCAGCACGGCGTGGATGCGCGGCCCGTCGGCCGGCGGGAGGGGGGACGCGGGCGCACTGCCGGCGAGGACCCGGGCATCGGTCGGCTCGGCCCGCGCGATCAGGCTCTGCAGCGCCGGCTGCGGAGTCTCCGGCGTTTCAAGTCGCACAGGCTCGGCCCCGACCGTACCCGACACGGCGGGACCAGCGAGCAGTTCCACCGGCGCCGCAGATACTTGCGCCTGAGCCGCCGACGAAGGGGGGGCGCGGGCGCGACTCGGGGCAGCGG
>JACDAO010000746.1 GCA_013695405.1 Acidobacteriota bacterium
CACTCCTTCTGTGCTGGGGAATGTGCAAACCGCGGGAAGAGTGGCTCACGCGATGCCTGACGCCTGATGCCGCCCCCTGCCGTCACCGCTCGACCAGCGTCAGTGTCAGCGAGGGCTGCTCCCCTTCCTTGATCTCGACGGTGCGTGCCTTGGCGGCGAGCGCGCGCAGCGCCTCGGGGTCCTGCAGGATCGACATCTCAGCCTGGGCGGCCGGCACGGCGACCACGTAGTACGAGCCCGGACGCACGCCCGGCATGGTGAAGCGACCGCTCAGATCGGGTCTGACCACTCGCGCGGATATCGCGGGCCCGAAGGTGGCCCAGCGATCCTCGTCCTCGGAAAACAGCACCACGCCGTAGTCCTCGGCGGTGGCGCCGGTCGGCAGACTGACGGTGCCGGTCAGGCCGGTGGCGCGCGCGCTGACGACGATCTCGAGGTTGGCGAAGGTGCGCCCGGCGCCGAAGTCGAACCCGAGCAGCGCGTCCTGCCCGCCGACTCGGATCTCCTTGATCCACCAGCCATCGGGCAGCGACAACAGGTTGAGCACTTGCCGTCCGCGCAGTCCGGCGATCGTGACCGTCAGGTCCGGTGCGACCCGCCCCCTCGCCGGTGGCCCGGACATCATCGTCGGGAACCCTGTTGCCGGCCCGCCGCTGACGCGAAGTTCGCGGCCAGCGAGCGCCGACGCGTCGCCTTCCACCACGACCCGACCGCGTGCGGTCGAGCCTGGCCCGGTGGTGACGACCACCGCCAGATCCTCGCCTTCGACGCTGAGCGGCAGCGTGCCGGCCTCGATGTCGGCCATCTCCAGTTCGCCCCGAGGCCCGCCCATGCCGCGCATCGGCGCCTGGGCCACCAGCGTGTAGCTGCCTGGCGCCACGCCCTGCAGCTCGAAGGTGCCGTCCTCCTGCACCGGGCCGCCACCGCCCATCGACGCGAAGCTGTCCACACCGCCCGACTGCAAGCGGATGAAGCCGCCGCTGAGCGGCTCGCCCTTCGAGTTCAGCACGCGACCGCGCACGGTGGAGACGCGCGCCGCCACCAGCTGGATGTCCATCGCCGTTTCCAGCGCGGCCTGGACCAGGACCCGTTCGGCCGCCGCCGCGTCGACTGTGCCGGGGCCGTACGTCCCGATCACGTCGAGTTCGACGCCCTGCACGTCCGATCGCGGTCCGAACTGCATGCCGCGGTTGGATGGATCGGCCATGACCACGTATTCGCCAGGCGCCAGCCCAAACAGGCGGTAGTGGCCGAGATCGTCGGTCGAGGCGCTCTGGCCGACAGGCAGCAGGCGCATCTCGCCGCCGATCCGCTGCTGTCGCAGCACTCGCACCATCGCCCGCTCCGCGGGCTCGCCGGCATCGTCCATCACGCGGCCGGTGATCACGCCACCACGCACCAGGTCGAAGGTGAGCGGTCCGAGCGTCGCGCCGTCAGCCACCGTGATGCGACGCGGCGGGGTCCGCGAGCCGAGTTGGCCGAACGACATGTCGACGTAGCCGGCCCGCCGGGCCATCAGCGTGTAGTCGCCGGCCGGCACCTTGCTCAGCACATACTTGCCGTCCTCGCCGGTGCGCGCCGAGATGCCGCGCGGCGGCTGGGATTCGCCGCCTCGTCCCGACGGTGGCGTTCGCGACGGCATCGCCGTGATGGTGGCGCGGCGCAATGGCTGACCCGTGTCGGCGGCGACGACGCGACCGGTGATCGTCGCGGTGCCGACGACTGGCACCTGGCTTTCCTGCTGGGCGCTGGTGTCGCGCGGCGGACTCGGCGTGCCCTGCCGGGGCATCTGGACACGCGCCGGCTGCGCCGACGCGGCCACCGTGGTCACGATCCACACGCAGAATGTGGCGCCTGCCACAAGGGCTTGACTGCGCGTCATGGCTGCTCCTTTGGACCTCGAGACTCGAATCATAGCCGGCTCGACCGCAGTCGACCGGTCACGCGGGCACCGATGGCAAGAGTCGACTGCGTCGCCGTGGGCGCACCGTGATCGGGCGCGGCGCCGAGGCTAGCGCACGTCCGCGAGCGCGGCGAGCAGACGCGCCGCCTCGCGCGATGGACCTGCGTCGGCGT
>JACDAO010000442.1 GCA_013695405.1 Acidobacteriota bacterium
GGAGGTCGCCGCCGATCATGGGGCGCGGGTGATCCGGGAGCCCCGGCGCGGATATGGCCGCGCGTGCCTCACAGGGCTCGAGCACGTCGACACCGCCGCCGAGGTCGTGGTCTTTCTGGCGTGGAGATTCCGCTGGCGCTCGCGCCGGTGGGTCGCAACGGCGACGTCTACCGGTACGTCTGGGACGCCCGCGTGCAGCGCGCCGGACTCAATCCCTACATCGCGCGCGAACGATCCCGCTCTGGAGTGGATCCACACGCCGCTGCCGCAACATCGCCGTCCACGACTACCAACGCCTGGACATCGCGGTGGTGCGCAGCATCGTGCACGAGCGTCTCGGCGACCTCGAGGCATTCGCACGCCTCCTCGTTCAACATGCTGACAGTGGCAGCGGGTCGACGTAGCCGGCACTCACGAGCGCATCGGCGCGTCCTACGGACTCACGATTTGCGGCGCGTTGCCACCAGGCTCCGACGGCGGATCCTGGATTGGCACGGGCGTCGGTTCGGTGGGCGGCGTCGGCGGCACCTCCTCGTCATCGTCGTGTGGTAGGGGTGGCGGCTCGCGAGGCGTTGGCGGCTCGTCCGGCACGTGTGTCGGGGACGCCGTGATGTCGTCGATCGACATCGTCTGCGAGGAGATGCCTTGGCTGGAGTTGGATGGAGTCATATGCACCTGCCCACCTATCCGATGACTAATGACACACCACGCAGAGCCATAGCGCTGGCCGTGAGAGAGGTTTTTACCGACGCGGCCCGCTACCATCTACGGCCTGTGGAGATCCCCCTCATGCGCATGCCCTCGCCGCTCCGTCGCCCCTGTCGTCCGATGCGCCACCTGCTGGTCGTCGGCATCCTGGCGATCGCGTCGACGATGGCTCCAGTCGGCGCGCAGAAGCGGGCGCGTCCTGACGCTACGGCTTTGAATCCCGCCGCGACGGGCGGATTCTCGCCGCGCGACACCCCGCTCACGCTTGGGGCCGCGGCCTACGCGAAGATCCTGTGCTCCGCCGTGTTCGTCACTGGCCGGGAGGAGGCCGAGGCGCGTCGGAACGCGATCAGGCTGTGTCATCCATCCCGAGGGACGAAGCACTAGCGCCGTTATCAGACCCGAGCCAGGGCCACCTCCAGAGACGCGCTTTCACGTCGATCGGTCCGCGGCCTACGATCCGCTCAGTGGATCGATCCGTCTGAGATCGCTGAAACGCGCGAAGTCGCGGTCGGTCGTGTGGAGTGTCGCGCCGTGCTCGATCGCCAGCGCCGCCAGTACTGCATCCATCACGAGCGCTCCCTTGATTTGGCCCTCGCTCGTCAGGCTGCACAGAATCTCCCAGTGACGCTCTCCAGGCTCGACGATGCCGGCGGTGGGTCGCGCGAGCCACGACGACACAATCGCCTCGGCCTCCGCCATGGAGAGTGGTCGCTCGAACACGCGCGGGTTGGTTGAAATGCGGAGAAATGCCCACAGCGTCACCCACGCGAACCGCACCAGCCCAGTTCCTGACAACGTCGTCTCCAGCCACTGCCGCGACGCCGCGTGCTCGGGGGCGCGCGGGTTGTATGCGAGCAATAGCAGGTTGGCGTCGATGAGAATCATCGGTGAAGGGGGCCTTCGATCTCTTCGATCAGCGAGCCGACGTTGTGCAGACTGAGCCCTGGCTTGAGGGCGCCAAGGTCCCTGGTCTGGACGCGAAACGGGGTGATGTCTTTCGGCGCGGAGGCGGTCGCCAGTCCCCGGCGCAACATATCGTTGACGACCTCTCGAAAGGCGCGCCCGGTCCGGCGCGAAAGCCCCTTCAGCTTCGCCGCGATGTCGTCGTCCAGCGTCAGCGTTGTCCGCACATCTTGATGCTAGGTGTCAGACATCATCATGTCAACCGCCAGAGGTGAGGCCTGCTGCAACGCCACGTGCCGCATGTGCACGGCGATGCGTGGCAACTGCCACAGCTTCACGCCCATGGCCGCCATCACCGTGCGGTTGTCCTGCCCCCGCAACGCTTCGGCCTCCTGTGGCGAGAGGCGCCGGTACCCGAAAAGATCGGCTGCCTCGACCATCGCTCGGCCCATCAGTCGCCAGCTGTCGGCAAGCGTCCCGTCGAAATCGAAGATCGCCAGGCGATAGGGAGGGGACATGGGCCCGCAGGCGCCGGCGACCGACGTCGGTCTAGGGTGCCTTTGCCTGAGCGATGAGCAGTCCGAGCAGGCGCGTGTACTCCTGCTCCGCCTTCGTGTAGGCCGTACTGTAGTCGGCCTCGGCGATCTTGGCCTTCCGCCACTGACCGTCGAATCTCACGGTCTTCCCGGAAACGGTCGCCAGGTCGGAGCGCTGGCCCTTGGCCGGTTTTGCGTTGAGGCCGTCGGCGTGCAGATCCTCAATCACGACCTTCCCTTCGGCAATCGAGGCGGCATGCAGGTCCTGGTAGGCGTCCCGGTATTTCTTGGTGAGCACCTGCTCGCGCAGCAGCACGGGCGCGGGATAGGCCGCCGACACCAGCAACAGCTGGAGGTCAGGCAGCAGCATCGCGGCGACGAAGCGACCCGGAACCTTGGGGTCCTGCGCCGCGATGAACCGTGCATTGGACGGCCGTCCCTTGTCCTCCAGCAGTCCGGCGAGTTCCTTGACGGGCGCCGCCGTGGTTGAGATCGTCGGCTGCGCCGAAGCGGTTCCCACCTGCGCGAGCCCCGCCACAAGAAGCGCCGCCGTTACCCGATTGCCCCACTGATTCATCGACCGACACCCTCCGAGGGTAGGCGCGTGAACTCGCGCAGGAGACCATGCGTCAGCCGATGAAAGGGTGTCGTCCTCGTCACCGGCGCCGGAGCCGCGACGACGAGTGGTACTGGCCTTTCTGATCGACCCGACCGCGGCACGCAACGCCGAGGCCAGCGCCATGCCCTCTCGAGCGGGCGCGACGACCGCATTCTGCACCACGGCGAGCGTCTGATCCAGACGCCTTGCTGCCGACGTGACGGCGACGTCGGCCTTTTCAGCCTGTTGCACGGCCAGCCGAACGCCTTCATCATCGGCCCGACCCACGATCCGGCGCCCGAGATGACGGTCCGGCCGGGAGTGCCGCAGGGTGCGGGGCACGAGTTCACGATGCCCTCGGCCGACAACACGATTTATCCCGGGGTGGCCCGAGCGCCAGGAACCTTCGGCAC
>JACDAO010000808.1 GCA_013695405.1 Acidobacteriota bacterium
GTGCCGGCGAGCCAGGCCGACCGGCTGGCCTCGGCCGAGGTCTGGGTCACCGGCTCGCGGCTGCCGGGCAGCGTGCCCGGAAGCGTGCTGCCGGCGTGGCTGTCGACGCCCCGCACCGCCTGGTCGACCAGCCACACGATCATGACCGGGATCACGCCGAGCGACGTCACGCAGGCGCAACCGCTGGAACTCGGCACCTCGCAGTACGCCGCCACCCCGCTGGGCAAGGTGCACTACCTCGATCGCGGCGCCGGCGGGCGCGCGGTGGTCTTCCTGCACGGCTGGGGCGGCGCGGCCGCGTTGTGGCGCGAGCAGCTGCCCGTCGTCCACGACCGGCGCGCGCTGTTCGTCGATCTGCCAGGACATGGACGCAGCGAAGCTCCGGACGCGCGCTACGACATGGCCAGCCAGGCGACTGCCGTCGGCGCCGTGCTCGACGCCGCCGGCGTGCAGCAGGCCGTGATCGTCGGACACAGCATGGGCGCGCTGATCGGCTGGCATCTCGCCGTCCGGGATCCGGCACGCGTCGTCGGACTGGTCTCGGTCCACGGATCGTTGCTGCGGCCGGCAGGTCGCAGCGCCGAGTCGGACGCGTATCTGCAGGGATTGCAGGCTCCGGACTACGACGCGCTGATCAGCGCGACGCTGCAGACCTTGTTCACGCCGGCCACACCGGCGCCGCTGCGCGACGAAGTCACCGGCCTGGTCCGCCGGACCCCGGCGCTGGCGCTGGTGCGGGCCCTGCAGGATCTCGGCATCGGGGAGCCGTACGCGCCCGGGGTGTATGCGGGCCCCGTGCTGGCGCTGACCGCTCGGACCGCCGCCTCGCCCGGCAACGAGGAGAGCCTGTTGCGCCAGCGCTTCGACCAACTCGATTACCGGACGTTCGCGGACGCCGGGCACTACCTGATGCTCGAGCGGGCGCGCGAGGTCAACGACGCCATCGCCGGCTTCCTGCTCGGGCGCGGGTTGCTGCGATGAGCCACACGCCGGATGGCTGGCTGCAGCGGCTCGGCCTGGGCCGCCCGGAACTGCGGGCCTGGGCGATGTACGACTGGGCCAACTCCGCCTTCCTCACGACCATCGTCGCGGCGGTGTTTCCCATCTACTACAACAACGTCGCGGCGCGCGGCATGGCCCCGCAGGACGCCGCGTTCCGGTTCAGCCTCGCGACGACGGCGGCGCTGGTGGTCAGCGCGTTGCTCGCACCAGTGCTGGGCGCGATTGCCGACCACCGCCCCGCGAAGAAGGCCTTTCTCGGAGGCTTCATGCTGCTCGGCGTGATCGCCACCGCACTGATGGCGTTGATCGAGCAAGGTGACTGGGCGCTGGCGCTCGGGTTGTTCATGGCCGGCAATATCGCGGCGAGTGGGTCGATTGCCTTCTACGACTCGCTGCTGCCGCACATCGCGGCGCCAGACGAGCTCGATCGGGTGTCGTCGTCCGGCTTCGCGCTCGGCTACCTGGGCGGCGGACTGCTGCTGGCGATCAACCTCGCGTGGATCCTGCAGCCGCGGCTGTTCGGGCTGCCGGACGCGGGCGTGGCGACCCGGCTGGCGTTCTTCAGCGTGGCGGTCTGGTGGTTTGCGTTCTCGCTGCCGCTGTTCCGACGCGTGCCGGAGCCGGCCATCCCGGGCGGCGGCGAGGCGACGCTGGCGGCCGCCACGCGTCGCGCGCTCGGCGATCTGCGCCAGACGTTCGCCCGCCTGCGCCGCTACCGGCAGGCCTTCCTGATGCTGCTGGCGTTCCTGATCTACAACGACGGCATCGGCACGATCATCCGGATGGCCTCGCTGTACGGCGCGCAGCTGGGCATCGCCGAGCAGCACCTGATCGGGGCCTTGCTGCTGGTGCAGTTCGTCGGCGTGCCGTGCGCGTTCCTGTTCGGCTGGCTGGCCGGGCGGATTGGTGCCAAGCGCTCGATTTTCCTGGCGTTGACCGTCTACGCCGGCATCAGCGTGCTCGGCTACTTCATGACCAGCGCGGTGCACTTCTACGCCCTGGCGATCCTGGTCGGGATGGTCCAGGGCGGCAGCCAGGCGTTGTCGCGCTCGCTGTTCGCCAGCATGATCCCGCGCGAGCGGTCGTCGGAGTTCTTCGGCTTCTTCGCGGTCACCGAGCGCACCGCCGGGATCCTCGGCCCGCTGACCTTTGCCGCGGCGATTGCCCTGACCGGCTCGAGCCGTGCCGCGATCCTCTCGGTGATCGCCTTCTTCGTGGTCGGCGCGCTGGTGCTGTCGCGGGTCGACGTCGCGGCCGGGCAGCAGGCCGCGAAATCGGTCAACGCGTAAGCGGCTCGCGCACCAATCACGTAGGCGCGGGACTTCGTAGGCGCCGGACTTCGCAGGCGCTGGACTTCGTAGGCGCTGGACTTCGTAGGCGCCGGACTTCGTAGGCGCCGGACTTGTCCGGCGCGCGCGTCGGGCGGAACGTGTATGACGGCCGGACCGCCGGACAAGTCCGGCGGCTACGAGTGCGGCGGCTACGAGTCCGACGGCTACTGCTGCTGCTGCTGCTCGTCCTCGTCCGGCAACAGCGGCGCCAGGTCGGGTTCCGGCGCAGCCCAGTACAGCGCCGGCATGACGTCGGACGGCTCGATTGGCGCATCGGTCGTCTGGACGCGGACGGCGACGCCGAGTTCACTGCGGGTCTTGCCCTTGTAGCCGCCGCGGGTCGGCGGCACGTCGGCGTAGTCGCGGCCCACCGCCACCCGGATGTGCCGATCGGTGGCCAGCGTGTTGTTGGTCGGATCGAAGCCGACCCAGCCAAGATCGGGCAGCCACGCCTCGACCCAGGCGTGCGAGGCGCCGTCGGTCGACCGCTCGTCGCCGCCGTGCTTGTGGAACAGGTAGCCGCTGACGTACCGGCAGGGGATGTGCAGACCGCGAACCAGCGCGATCATCACGTGCGCGAAGTCCTGGCAGACTCCGCCACGCGCCGCCAGCGCCTCGTCGATTGGCGAGTCCACCCGCGTGCTCTTGGGTGCGTACTCGAACGCACGATACATCTGGCCGTTGAGTTCGCGCACCACCGACAGCGGGTCGGCATGCCGGGTCAGCTGCAACTCCTCGCGAAGCGCCTGCAGCGGCTCGGTCTGGACTGCGAACACCGACGGCTGCAGCAATTCGTAGAAGCGCTCGGAGGTCGCCTCGTTGTCCAGCGTTGCCCACGTGTCGGCGCCGACGCGATCGGGCACGGTGATGCCGGACACGAACTCGACCACCGACTCGGCGACAATCCGCAGTTCGCGATGCCGCGCCGGGATGTCGAAGTGGTGGACGATGTTGCCCTCGGTGTCCTGGTAGGCGAACGCGCGCGCGCGCGGCGAGGTGGTCAGCTCGAACCGCAGGCAGCGTTGCATGCTCTCGGTACGCGGCTGCATGCGCACCTCCATCACGCTCTCGCTGACCGGCGCGTCGTATCGGAAATGCGTCAGGTGGTAGACGGTGTAGCGCATGCGGGCTCAGGGCTCACGGGACAGGGGAGGGCCGGACCAGTCCGGCGGCTACAGCTTGGGGCTCGGGGCTCACGCCGTCTCGCTCTCGAGCTGGTAGCTGATGTAACTCTGGTACGTGGCGTGGTGGATCAGGCGGCACTGTCGACGGACATGTTCGAGGGTCTGCGAGATGTCGCCGTCGATCAACTCCTCGATCTGGACGAACTGCAGCGAGGCACGCAGCAGACCGGCCAGGCGTTCGACGCGCGCGGCCTGGGTCCGCCCCGAGAGGCGCGACAGCGCGCGCAGGCAGTCCTCGATGCGATCAGCGCCGAACCGCAGCGAACGCGGGAAGTCGGCGTTCAGGCAGAGGAAGTCGAGTACGTGCAGCGGACGAATCGCCGCGGTGTAGGCCCGTGTGTAGGCGTCGAACGAGGCGCAGCCGCGCAACAGCGACAGCCACTCGACGAAGTCCGCGGTCTCGACGGTGCCGCACAGGCCGTCCTGGAACTCGCGCAGGTGCACGTCGAGCAGCACCGAGGTGTTGATCACCCGCTCGAGGAAGCGCGCCAGCTCCATGTACTGCCAGCCCTCGCCGCGCTCCATCGTGGAGCTGGTCATGCCCTTGAACAGATAGACCGAATGACGGACCTCGCGAAACAGATCCTCGGGCTGTTCCTGCCAGCCGTGGTCCTCGCGCGCCGCCTGCAGCCGCAGATACAGCCGGTTGAGCTCCTCCCACATGTCGACGCTGATCTGCTCGCGCACCTGGCGGGCGTTGTCGCGGGCCAGCGAGACGCACTCGAGCAGCGACTCGTCGCGGTCGCCGACCGCGAGGTCGACGGCCAGTTGCCGGAACTCGTCGAGGCCGGCCTTGGCCGCATCCGGCGCCTGTAGTGCGCTCAGTAAGCGGATACCGTGGCGGGCGCCTGATTCCGGTGTGCGATCGGGCGCCAGCGTCACGCTGGTCTCCAGTTGCCTGGCGGTGTGCTCGGCACGTTCGAGGTAGCGACTGAGCCAGTACAGGTGGTCAGCGACCCGTGACAGCATGCGCCACCTCCAGTCGACGTCCGCCGTGTGCGATCCCGGACTCGGCGTTCGGCGTGCGGCGTTCGGCGTTCATTCCAGCACCCACGTGTCCTTGCTGCCGCCGCCCTGCGAGGAGTTGACCACCAGCGACCCGCGCCGCAAGGCGACCCGGGTCAGCCCGCCCGGCACGATCACCACCTGCTGTCCCGACAGGATGTATGGCCGCAGGTCGATGTGGCGCGGCTCGATCCGGTCCTCGACGAAGCACGGGGCCACCGACAGGTCGAGCGTCGGCTGCGCGATGTAGTTGCGCGGGTTGGCCAGGATGCGGCCGCGAAAGGTGGCGCGTTGCTCGGCAGTGCTGTGCGGGCCGATCAGCATGCCGTAGCCGCCAGACTCGCCCACCGCCTTGACCACCAGGGAGCCGAGGTTCTGCAGCACGTGCTCGCGCTGCACCCGGTCGTCGAGCAGGAAGGTCTCGACGTTGCGCAGGACCGGATCCTCGTCCAGATAAAAGCGGATCATCGCCGGAACGTAGGCGTAGACCGCCTTGTCATCGGCCACGCCGGTGCCGAGCGCGTTGGCCAGCGAGACGTTGCCGGCGCGATAGGCGTTGAACAGGCCGGTCACCCCGAGCTGCGACTCGCGGCGAAATCCGATCGGATCGACGAAGTCATCGTCGATCCGCCGGTAGATGACGTCGACGCGCTGCGCGCCGGACGTCGTCCGCATGTAGATGATGTTGTCGTGCACGAACAGATCGCGACCTTCGACCAGTTCGATGCCCATCTGTCGCGCCAAAAAAGCGTGCTCGAAGTACGCCGAGTTGTAGACCCCCGGCGTCAGCAGCACCACGGTCGGACTGGCGCGCCCGGGCGGCGCCAGATCACGCAGGGTGCGCAGCAGCGTCTGCGCGTAGTGATCGATCGGCCGGACGTTGTGGCGGCCGAGCAGCCGCGAGAACGTCCGCTTCATCACCGCGCGGTTCGCCAGCATGTAGGAGACGCCGCTCGGCACCCGCAGGTTGTCCTCGAGGACCGCGAAGCTGCCGTCGGTCAGGCGCACCAGATCGGTGCCCGCCACCGAGACGTAGCGGTCGCCGACCACGCGCACGCCACGCATCTCGCGGCGGTAGTGCGCGCAGCTGTAGATCAACTCGCGCGGCACCACCCCGGCGCGCAGGATGCGGCCCTCGTGGTAGATGTCGCGCAGGAACAGGTTGAGCGCGGTGATCCGCTGCGTCAGGCCGCGTTCGAGCTGAGCCCACTCCTCGCTGGTGATGATCCGCGGCAGCAGGTCGTACGGGAAGATCCGCTCGGTGCCGCGGCTGTCGCCGTAGACCGTGAAAGTGATGCCC
>JACDAO010000821.1 GCA_013695405.1 Acidobacteriota bacterium
ATGGCCGAGGAGACCGGCGGCGGCTACTTCGAGCTGAAGAACACCGACGATCTCGGCCCGACCTTCACCCGCGTCGCCCAGGAGCTGCACAGCCAGTACCTGCTCGGCTTCGAGCCGGCCAAGCCCGACGGCAAGGTCCACCGGATCGAGGTCCGGGTCAACAGGCCGGGCCTGATCAGCCGCGGCCGCACGACCTACCAGTCGCCGCGCGCCTGATCTACTCGCGCGGCGCGTCGCTCTCGATCGCGCCGTCGCCCATCGCGACGGGCGCGTCGAAGCGCACCCGCAGCACGGTCCCCGCTTCCAGCTTGACATTGGTGCCGGGCGTCGCGAGCACGGAGCCGCCGCCGCCAATCAGCACGCCGGCCAACGCGCCCTTGAACCCGCCGAGGATGCCGCCGATGATCGCGCCGGCCGCCGCGCCGGTCGTCATCTTCCCCATCTCGCCCTTCAGCCCTTCGCCCTCGAGTGCCTGCGTCACGGTGGCGCGGATCCGGTAGGTGCGCTGGTTGACGGTCATCTGGTCGAACGACAGCGTCAGGCTGCCACGGCGATCGGTGCGCGTCGCGCGGTCGACGCTGCTGACGACTCCGCGCAACACCGATCCGGCGGGCACCAGCAACGTGCTCCCGGAGTACAGGTCGACCAGCGTCGTGGCTTCGAAACGGTCCTCGACCTCGGCAGTCGACGAGTTGAGTGGCGTCTGCAGCCGTGCGTCCAGTTCCTGCCCGACCGCGATTTCGTGGTCGCCGCGCCGCCCTGCCGGGGCTTCGCGCAGCGTCGTTCCAGACGCCTCGCGGTCGAGCGCGTTGAGCCGCGACCGCACCGCTGCCACTTCGCTGAACGGCACGCTGTTCTCGCGGCGCAACCGGACCCGCAGGTAGGCCAGGTCGTCGCGGACCAGTTCGAGGTCGCGCTCGACGCGGCTCGCCTGCGCGCTGTCGGTCTCGCGCAACCGTTCGACCTTCTGGCTGACGGTGGCGACCTGGGCCTGCAGCCCGTCGAGGTCGGCCTGCGACCCTTGATCCTGAGCCGCGACCGCGAGCGGCAACAGCACGGTGAGCGCGAGGGCGCCGACACTGCGACCGAAGGTGATGGGCATGATCAGGTCCTTTCGGAATCGGAATGACGAAGGCGAGATCAGCTGCGCCGCAGGAGACGGCCGAGCCACTCGACGCGCGAGAGATCGTTGTACATGACGGTCACCATCAGCACCATCAGGACCGCGAAGCCAGCCATCAGCATGCGTTCCTTGACCCGCATGCTGAAGTCGCGCCCGGCCAGGCCTTCGATGGCGAGGATCGCAATGTGACCGCCGTCCAGGATCGGGATCGGCAGCAGGTTGAGCAGTCCGAGATTGAGGCTGACCATCGCCATCGTGCCGAACAACGCGGCCCAACTGATTGCCGCGGCGCCGCCGGCGACTTCGGCGATCCCGAGCGGCCCCATCAGCTGCCGCGGCGATGTCTCGGCCGTGAACAAGCCGACCAGCATCTCGCCGATCAGCCCGGTCCATTCGACGTTCTGGCGCACGCTCAACCCAATCGCCTGCGCGAACCCGGGCTTGCTGATCACCGTCTCGAAGGGGCTGAGTTGCACGCCGAGCCGGCCGACGCCGTTGGTGTCGCGCGGCGTCACCTGCAGATCCTGACGCTGGCCGCCGCGCACGATGCCGATGGCCACAGGCTGCCCAGCCTTGCTGCCGATCCTGGTGATCAGCTCCTGCAGCGTGTACGTGGTGGTGTCGACGCCGTCGAGCGAGACAATCACGTCGCGGGCCTTGATGCCGGCGGCTTCGGCGGCGCTGCCGGGCATCACCTGCACGACTTCGGGATGGATGTCGGGTCCGATGCCGAGATCGCCGATCTCGTACTTGGTCTGGGCCTCGGGCACCACCGTCAGGTGCTGGCGGGCGCCGTCGCGACGGATCACGATCGGCACCTCGCGGTTGGCACGCGGCACGACCCGCATCTGCAGGCCCTGCCAGGTGTCGACCTCGCGCTCGGCGAAGGCGACGATGACGTCGCCAGTGCGGATGCCCGCCTTCTCGGCCGGCGATCCCGGCAGCACCCGGCCGACCACCGGCGCCCGCTGCTCGAAGGCCGGCTCGGTGGCGCCGCTCCAGATCACGAAGGTCATCACCCCGACGGCCAGCAGCAGGTTCATCGCCGGCCCGGCAATCAGCACCTGGAAGCGCTGCCACTTGGTCTTGGACAAGAACTCGTCGGAGGCCCCGGACCGCGGGTCGTCCGGGGTCTCGCCGGCCATCTTGACGTAGCCGCCGAGCGGGATCGCGCTGATGCAGTACTCGGTGCCGCCGCGGGTCATCTTCAGCAGCTTCGGCCCGAATCCGAGCGAAAAGGTCAGCACCCGCACGCCGTTCCAGCGCGCCAGCAGGAAGTGCCCCAGTTCGTGCACGAACACGAGGACGCCGAGAACGAACAAGAAAGCCCAGAGGTTGGTCACGCGATGGTCCCTCGTCCTGCAGATTCTACCGTGCCGACCCTGACCCCGGCGGCCCGACGGGCCCAGGCGTCCACTTCCCGGATCGCCGCCACCGATGAGGTGTCGAGCGCCCGGCCGACCGCGGTCGACAGCACCTCGGACACCACGGCGGCAATCCCGGTGAAGCCGAGGCGTCCCTCGAGGAAGGACGCTACGGCGACCTCATTGGCCGCATTGAGCACCACCGGCGCCGCGCCGCCGGCGCGCAGGGCCGCATACGCCAGGGTCAGGCAGGGGAACCTGCTCCGCTCGGGCGGCTCGAAGCGCAGGTCCAGCCCGTCCTGCCAGTCCAGACGCGGCACCGGGCTGTCCCACCGGTCGGGATAGGTGAAGGCGTACTGAATCGGCAGCTTCATGTCGGTGACGCCCAGTTGCGCCAGCAGCGATCCGTCGACGAACTCGACCATCGAATGCACCACCGACTGCGGGTGGATGACGACGTCGATGCGGTCGGGCGGCAGATCGAACAGCCAGCGCGCCTCGATCACCTCGAGGCCCTTGTTCATCATCGTGGCCGAGTCGATGCTGATTTTGCGTCCCATCTTCCAGGTCGGATGGCTGAGGGCGTCGGCGGCAGTGACCTCGGCCAGGGCGGCAGCGGGCGTCTTGCGGAAGGGACCGCCGGAGGCGGTCAGGACCAGCCGTCGCACATGCGCGGGAGGGTGCCCTGCCAGGCATTGGTGGATGGCGTTGTGTTCGCTGTCGACGGGCAGGACGTCGACGCCGCGGGCCGCAGCCGCGCGCATCACGAGTGAACCCGCCATCACCAGCACTTCCTTGTTGGCCAGCGCGATCCGCTTGCCGGCGGCAATCGCGGCGAGCACCGCTTCGAGCGCCTCGGTGCCCGAGCAGGCGCACAGCACGACGTCGACGTCGGGCTGGGTCGCAACCAGCACCAGGCCCTCGCGGCCCGGGGCCGACTCGCGGATCTGCGCCGTGGCCGCCGCCGACAGCCCGTCACGCACCTGCGCCAGGGCCGGACCGGTGGCCATCGCCACGACTGCAGGACGCAGGCGTTCGACCTGCTGCTGCATCAGCGCGACGTTGCCGCCGGCGGCCAGTCCGACCACCGCGAGCCGGCCGGGATGCGCGCTGACGACGTCGAGTGCGCTGACGCCGATCGAGCCGGTGCTGCCGAGGATGGCGACGCGGATCATGGCCGCGGCCCCTGCGACCACAACACCGACAGCGCGACGTAGTACAGAGGTGTGCTGAACAGCAACGCGTCGATCCGATCCAGCATGCCGCCATGGCCGGGGATCAGGCCGGATGCGTCCTTGACGTCGGCGCTGCGCTTGAGCATCGATTCGAACAGGTCACCGGCAATGCCCGCCACGCCCAGGCCCAGGCCGAGAACAGCGAGCTGCCAGAGCGGGATCCCTGGTAACCAGAGGCGACCGAGCGTTGCCAGCACCACGGCCGCCGCGATCAGCCCGCCGATCGCGCCCTCGCGGGTCTTCTTCGGGCTGAGGGTCGGGGCCAGCGGGGATCGCCCGAACGCGCGGCCGGTGTAGTACTGCGCCGAGTCGCTGGCCACCTGCATCAGGATGAGTGACAGCAGCGGCACCGCGCCGAAATCCTGGCGAATCAGCACCACGGTGGCCACCCCGTAGCCGAGATACACGACGCCGAAGATGGTCGAGGCCGCCACGGCGACGCTGTGGGCCGGTACCCGGCCACGCACCACCAGTGCGGCCCCGGTGACCGCCGGCACCAGCAGCAGCCAGCGCTCAGGCCGCAGGCCGAGCGTCAACAACAGGAACATGCCGACGCTCAGCACCATCGTCAGGCCGGGGATGACGTCGAGGCCGCTGCGGGCGACCAGCACGTCGTACTCGCGAAGGCTGAGAAGCAGCACCATCAGGCACAGCAGCAGCGTGCCCCAGGGCGGCAGACCCCACATGATCCCGACCACCACCGGGAGCAGGATGAGGGCGCTGATGAGGCGTGTCACCGGCTGGCGGCCGCGGGACGGCTGCTGGCGGTGGTGACGCCACCGTAGCGACGTTCGCGCTTCTGGAAGTCGAGCAGCGCCTCGAACAGGTGCGTGCGCCGGAAATCGGGCCAGAAGGTGTCGGTGACGTAAATCTCCGCGTAGGCAATCTGCCAAAGCAGGAAGTTGCTGATGCGAAGCTCGCCCGACGTGCGGATCAGCAGGTCGGGGTCTGGTTGGCCGCGGGTATAGAGCAGGTCGGCGACACGGGCCTCGTCGATGTCCTCGGGCCGCAGGCCCTGCGCCAGCGCCGCGCGAATCGCGTCGACGATCTCGGCCCGGCCGCCGTAGTTGAGGGCGATGCTGAGCACGGTGCCGGTGTTGTGCTGGGTCCGCTCCATCGCCACCGCGAGCTCGTGCTGCACGTCGGCGGGCAGATCGTGAATGCGGCCGATCACGCACAGCCGGATGTTGTTGGAGAGCAGCGTCTTCAGCTCGGAGCGCACATAGCGCTTGAGCAGTGCCATCAGCGTCGCCACCTCGGCGGCGGGTCGCTTCCAGTTCTCGACCGAGAAGGCGTACAGGGTGATGTGACCGAGCCCGAGGCGCGCGGCTGTCTCGATCACCTCGCGCACCGCGCGGGTGCCGGCGCGGTGACCCTCGACGCGCGGCAGATGGCGACGGCCGGCCCAGCGACCGTTGCCGTCCATGATGATGGCGACGTGGGCGGGGAGGCGGTCGAAGTCCAGCCGCCGCACCAGGTCGGCATCTGGGGAGGCTGGTGCAAGCCAGCTCAGGAGATCGTCGAGCGCCATGGGAACGAAGCTCATTCTAACCGGTACGCCACGTGGATCAGGGTCAGGCCGTGGGCCGGCGCGGTCGGACCTGCCTCCTGCCGGGTCCGGCCCGCCAGCACCGAGGCCAGACCGGAGGCTGGCGCGCGGCCCTGTCCGACGGCGAGCAAGGTGCCGGCCAGGGCGCGCACCATGTGTCGCAGGAAGCCGTCGCCGGCGACTTCGAACTCGACCAGCCGTTCCTCGGGTGCCAGAACCGCGACGTCTCGGGGGTCGCCCGCCCGCTCCTGCACCTGCGCCATCGTGATGGTCCGGGTTGTGGTGGCGACTCGAGTGCCGGTGGACCGGAACGCGGCGAAGTCGTGCGTTCCGATCAGCCCGGCGCAGGCCTGGTCCATCGCGGACGCGTCAAGTGGCGGCGGCACCAGGGTGGAGGTGCGCGCCAGCAGCGGATGCCCGACAGTGCTGACCAGCCAGCGATAGCGGTACGTCTTGCTGAGGGCGTCGAAGCGGGCGTGCAGGGTGTTCGATACCTGGCGTACCTCCCGGACGCGAATGTCGGTGGGCAGCCGAGCGTTGGCGGCGCGCAGCACGGTGTCGGGCAGGAGCCCGTCTGGCAGATCGACGTGGGCCACCTGTCCCTCGGCGTGCACCCCGGCGTCGGTGCGGCCGGCGCCGTGTACGGTCACCAGACCACCAGCCAACGGCGCCAGCGCCGTTTCCAGGCACGCCTGGATCGAGGGTCCGTTCTGCTGACGCTGCCACCCCGCGTACGCGGTGCCGTCGTAGGCAATGCGCAGCAGCAGACGCGGCACTACCGCTCGCCGGGCCGCGACCCGGGCTTGACCGCAGGAACGTCCCGCAGCGCCGTCGGGACGGCGTCGGCGGCGAAGGTGGGAAAGCGTGCGTCGGCGAGCGACACGTACGGCACGGCCAGGGCATCGCCACCGCCGCGATTGATGATCGAGGCAGCCGCGACGACGACTGCGCCAGCCTGCTCGGCCACGGCGACAGTCTCGAGCGTGCTCTTGCCGGTGGTGACGACGTCTTCGACCACCAGCACGCGCTCACCCGGCTCGAGCCGGAAGCCGCGCCGGATGTTCAGCATCCCGTCGACGCGCTCGGCGAAGATCGCGCGGACCGCGAGTGCGCGCCCAACCTCGTGGCCGATGATCAGGCCACCCATCGCCGGCGACAGCACCACGTCCACCTCGTGGCCGGCGGCACGCACCGCCTCGCCGAGCGCCCGCCCCACAGCCTCCGCATCGGCGGGATGCTGCAGCACCAGCGCGCACTGCAAGTACCCGGTGCTGTGCAGCCCCGACGACAGGACGAAGTGGCCCTCGAGCAGCGCGCCACGTGAACGGAACAGGTCGAGCACGGAATCTGGGGTCATGCGGGCTCAGGGATGCGGGCTCAGGGCCAGGGCCTACGGAGACGTAGCGGCCCGACTTGTCAACGAGGCTTCAAGGTGTTCTCGAACAGCTTCAGGATGCGGGTGTACTCGTCGGTCCAGCTCGCGGCTTCCTCGAAGGCGTGATCTTCGACCGGATAGAGGGCGAGTTCCCAGTTCTCCTTGCCCAGCTCGATCAGCTTCTGCGACAGCCGGATCGAGTCCTGGGCGTGCACGTTGACGTCGACCAGGCCGTGGCAAATCAGCAGCGCGCCCTTCAGGCCGTCAGCGAAGTAGATCGGAGAGCTGCGCCGATAGGCCTCGGCGTCACCCTGCGGCACGTTGAGGATGCTGGCGGTGTAGGAATGATTGTAGTGCGCCCAGTCGGTCACCGGTCGCAGCGCCGCGCCGGCCGCGAACACGTCTGGCGTGGTGAACATCGCCATCAGCGTGATGAAGCCGCCATAGCTGCCGCCGTACACGCCGATCCTCCCGGCGTCGACCTTTTGGGTGCGTGCGAGATGCCGGGCGCCGTCGACGATGTCCGCGAGATCCTTGCCGCCCATGTGCCGGTAGATCGCCGTTCGCCAGTCCCGGCCGTAGCCAGCACTCGCCCGATAGTCGACGTCGAGCACCACGTATCCACGCGCCGCCAGCAGGTGGTGGAACATGTACTCGCGGTAGTACGACGACCAGTACTTGTGCGCGTTCTGGAGGTAGCCGGCGCCGTGCACGAACAGCACCGCCGGGCGTGACGCGTGCCGCCGCGCGCCGACCATCTCCGGCGTGTAGAGGCGGGCGTGCAGCGTCTTGCCGTCGCGGGCCGGGAACGTGATGACCTGCGGATCCAGCCAGCGATGTGACGTCCACTCCTCCGACGGGCTGGTCGTGACGCGGGTCACCGCGGCCGGACGGCCGTACGGCGACACGTACACCTCGGGGGGCCGGTTGCCGGCTGAATACACCAGTCCGATCGTGCGACCGTCCGGTGACACCTCACCC
>JACDAO010000053.1 GCA_013695405.1 Acidobacteriota bacterium
TCTTGCCCGAGCCGATGCCGGGGTTGCCGCCGCCCACCGGCGGGCCCTGCAGGAAGTCACCAAAGACCGTGGCGTTGTCCTGCTTGAAGTCGAGCACGCTGTAGCGGCCGAAGACGTGCAGCTTGTCCGTCGCGTTGAAGTTGACCTTCGAGTCGAGCGTCCAGCGGTTGAAGATGAACGGGGCCTGGACGAAGTAGTTGTTCTGCTCTGGAATGGAGCCGTCGGGATCGGTCAGGTTGGGGAGCGGCAGTTCCTGGAGCAGGCGCAGCGAGATCGGGTCGATGCGGTTCTGCGGAATGATGTTGCCCGGGAACGGCGTACGCCCGTTGCCGTCCATGTCGCCGGTCATCGGGTCGTAGATCGGATTGCTGGCCGCCGAGAAATTGCCCTGTCGCAGCGCGGCGGTCGGCACCGACAGCGTGCGGCTGACGTTCTGCTTGTCGCGCGTGCCCTCGTAGCTGGCGAAGTAGAACAGCTTGTTGCGCACCACCGGCCCGCCGACGGTGCCGCCGAACTGGTTGTAGCGCCACTCGCCTTTCGGCGTGCCCTTCGGCGCGAAATAGTTGAGCGCCCGCAACTTCTCGTTGGTGTGGTACTCGAAGGCCGAGCCGCGGATGTTGTTGGTGCCGCTCTTGATCTGGACGTTGATCGCGGCGCCGCCGGCGAGCCCCTGCTCGGCGTCGAAGCTGTTGGTCACGACGTTGACCGTCTCGAGCGATTCGAGCGCCGGCACGTACGCCACCACGTGGGGCAGCCAGATGTTGGTCGTGCTCACGCCGTCGATGCGGGTGTTGTTGCTGCTGCGCGAGGCGCCGTTGACGTTGAAGGTCAGCGCGCGCGACGGGTTGGAGGGTACCGAGTGCGCGTCGGCCGGCGGCGTGAAGCCCGGCAACACCTTGAACAGGTTCTGATAGTTGCGGCCGATCGGCACTGGCAGATCGCGCAATTCACGCGTGTTCAGCTCTGAACGCACTTCGGCGCGGTCCGTCTGCAGCAACGGCGAAGAGGCCTCGACGGTAATCGTTTCGGACATCTCCCCGACCTGCAGCGACATGTTGACGCGCGTCACGGTGTTGAGAGTGACTGGCACGTCGGGGCGCGAGGCGCTGGTGAAGCCGGTCAGGCCAACGACGATTCGGTAGCTGCCAGGTTGCAGCGTGGGCACGCGGTAGGCGCCGGTCTCGTCGGTCACCGTTTCGCGAACCGCCCCGGTCTCCTTGTTGGTCACCGTCACGGTCGAGCCTGGCAGGGCCGCGCCGGTGTTGTCTGTAACGTTTCCGACCACCGAGCCGTACAGGACTTGAGCATCGGCATTGGAGGCGCCCAGCACGAGCGGAACCACCAGCAGACAGGCAAGCCAAGTGGCAGGACCTCTACGGAGGCGCGAAGGCAGCTTGGGTAACATGAGTTTGTCCCTTCTTGTCGCGCGGCGCGAACACACAGGTCCGACGCTCGAGAAACCCCTGACCGGGCTTCTTCGACGAACGTGTTGAATGTGAGTCGGACGTTAGGCCAAGGCCGAGGCCGGTGTCAACCTCGGAAGGCCGATTTATGCGAATTTGCTGGGAAATTTTCGCGAATTGTTGACCCAGCAGAGCGAGACCTGCTCCGTTCTCGCATCCAGGTAGGCAGATCGAGTTCTGGCGGAAGGTCCCTGACGACCGTCTGCCAGATGATGGGAATGCTGACGCCGAAATACTCGTGCGCGAGCAGATTTCGCAGGTCGCGCATCTCCCGCCACGGCACGTCCGGAAGACGCTGCATTGTCGGCTCGTCGACGTGCCTGGCGGCTTCGCCGATCACCTCGAGGTTGCGGATGACAGCATCGACCGCCATCTCGTCGGCGGCAAACGACTCGAGCGAGTGCTGTGCCGTGTAGCGGAGGATGATGCCGTGCAGGCGAAAGGCGCTGTCCCTAAGCGGCACGCACAGCCTCACGAAGAATGCGGGCGCGCAACTGCGGCTTGAGCGCCTCGCGCGTGACCAGGTCGACCGGCCGTCCGAGCAGGTCCTGGAGGTGACCGCGCAGGCGCGCGAACTCGAAGAGCGACACCGGGCGGTCGAACTCGACCAGGAGATCGATGTCGCTGTCAGGCCTCAGCTCGCCGCGCGCTGCTGACCCGAAGACCCACACACCGCTGACCGCGTGGCCCTGCAATTCAGTCCAGTGCTCGGCAATCAGCGTGAGGACATCAACGGGGTTGGACATGGCCTGCGGCCGATTGTACCGCCCGAGCAGGCGCCCGTCGGCAGCGAAAACCGGCTCCCGCCGCCTCCACTATTGGAGTCGCGCATGGCCGGCCATCTCGAGTCGAAGGACTGCCACTCTACGCTCCACCTCACCCCGCAGCCGATGCTTCGGCGGTCCAGCCCATCCCAGCGGGAAAGACCAATGAGGAAGTCGAGATTCACGGAAGAGCAGATCGCCTACGCGCTGCGCCACGCCGCAAGGGCACGCGGTCGGCGATGTCTGCCGCCAAGCCGGCGTCAGCGAAGCCACGCCATCGACCCCCTCC
>JACDAO010000074.1 GCA_013695405.1 Acidobacteriota bacterium
CACCTGGCCCGGACCCGATCGGCGCGCGGTCCTGCGACTGCTGCCGACCAGTGAGGCCAGCGAACACGCCGCGCGCGCGCTCGACGTGTTGTGCCGCGCGCCGTATCGGATCGCCGCCTCCGCTACGCGGATGGCCTACCCGCTCGAGGGTACGGCCATCGACCTGGTCGAGCCGGCCCGCGCATCGTCCGGAACTGTCACCGGAGCCTTACAGATTCTGCCATCCGGCCGGCCGGTGCTGCTGATGGCCGACCGCCACACGACCGGCGGCTATCCGGTGGCGGCTATCGTGATCAGCGCCGATCATCGGCACGCGGCGCAGTTGGCACCAGGCGACGAAGTGCGCCTCGTCACGTGTACCCGTCACGAGGCGATGCAGGCGCTGGTGCGCGACGAACTGGCCTGGCAGCGGTGGTGCACGTCCTGAAACCGCGCCGCCTCAGGCTGGCGGTGGCGGACTGGGCGGGGGTGGCAGGGTGCGCGGTTGCGGCACGGTCCGCTGTTCGGGGATCGACGGCAGCTGCGGGAATGTGGCCGGCGGCTGGTCGACCTCCTGGTTGGGCGGCGGCACCTGACGCGGCAGCACCGGCTGCGCGCTGGGCAGATCCATCATGTTGCCCGTCGCGCCGCCGCTGCGGCCGGCGAGGAACGGCCGCAGATCCTCCTCGTCGAGGTCGAGCACGCGGATGATGCGGGGCGTCAGCATCAGCACGATGTCGGTTTCCTGGGTCTCGCGCTCGTTGCTGGCGAACAGCCGTCCGAGGATTGGAATGTCACTGAGCCCGGGGACGCCGCGCAGGATGGTGCGCTCGTTGTCGCGAATCAGCCCGGCCAGCAGATTGGTCTCGCCGTCGCGCAGGCGGATGGTGGTGGTGATCGACCGGGTCCCGAACGTCGGTAGCCCGGAGAAGCCGGTCCCGGCCAGGCTGCTGACTTCGATCTTCACCGCCAGCGACACGTCGTCGTTGTGATGCGTGCGCGGGGTGATGTCGATGTTGACCCCGACGTTGCGGTATGTGTACGAAGTGATCGGCTGCTGATTGACGCCGCCAGCGGCGATCGGCGCGAACGTCACCTGCGGCACCGGCACCTCCTCGCCGAACTTGGCCTGGGCGGCCAGTCCGTCCGACGTCCGCAGTTGCGGGTTGGCCAGCGTGCGGGTGTTGCTGTCCTGCTTGAGCAGCCGGTAGTACAGCCCCGGCAGATTGGTGAAGAAGATGTCGCCCTGGCCGAGTGAGCGCAGGTCGCGCAACGTCAGGCCGCCGCTCTGGTTGACGTCGGCCTGGCCGGCGATGCCGGTGTCGTTGCCTGGCGAGAGAATCTGCAGCCCGTATTGCTTGAACTGCGTCCGGTCGACCTCGAGCAGTTCGACGTCGATCACCACTTCGCCGCGGGCCTTGTCGATCGCGGCGATCAGACGGGCCGCCGCGTCCATCCGCTCCGGCGTGTCCTTGATCGAGATCGCGTTGGTCGCGGTGATTGGCGACAGCCGCCGCGCGTCGACGACGATCCGCAACAGATCGAGCGTTTCCTTGAGATCGGCGTTGCTCAGATAGAAGGTGCGGATCACCTCTTCCTCGTACTCACGGCGCTTGGCCGGCGTGTCGGGGATGATGGTGACGGTGCGCGGTGCGGTGACGCGGTAGAACGTCGTGGTGCTGCGGCCCACTGCGTCGAGGGCATTGAACAGCGTCGCCCCGCGCAGGTCGATCGACAGCGGCGCGCTGCGAAAGGTCGGGTCGAAGACGATGCTGATGCCGCCGAACCGGGCGATCGAGGTCAGCACGTCGCGGCTGCCGGCCTCGCGGAAGACCACCGAATCAGGCAACGTGACATCCGGCAGGTCGTGGCCCTCCGGGGGCAGGCCCCGCGTCCTGCTGATCAGCGACTCGAGCTGCGTAATGCCGTCGCGCCGCACCGCCATCTTGGTGCGGAGTTGGGTGCGGGTCTCGCGCACGCCCCGTTCGGCGTCGCCATTGGCCGGGTTCAGTTCGAGCGCCAGTTGCAGCTCGACCAGGGCCTCTTCGTAGCTGCCAGCGCCCGCCAGGCGACGTCCACGAGTGTGGTGCACCTCTGAAGCGCGCAGCCGGGCCCGCTGCAGGGCCAGGGCAATCTCGCGATCGTTCGGCGAGGCGGCCAGAGCTTGCGTGTAGGCGACGATGGCCTGGTCGAAATCGTCCTGGCGCTCGGCGATCTGGCCGATGCGGTATGCCTTGCGCACGCCGCAACCAACCGCCATCACCAGCGCCAGCCCCAGGCAGACCAGCCGGGCCGCGGTCACGACCGCCGACCGCCGCTCAGTCCTGGGTGATGACATCGACGCCACGCGGCATGGTGAACACGAATCGGTTCTCCGGCACGCCGGCATTCTCCCGCAGCTTCGTGAAGGTGAAGGTCGAGGTGCCACCCTGCGCATCGACGACCGCCAGTTGGCGCAGTGCGTAGGTGCCGCTGTCGACGATGAGGGTCAGCGTCTGATACTCGGGCTCCGGGCGTACCGGCCGGAGGCGCAGCGCGCGGGCGCCGCTCGCGCCCGCAGGCGGCGGCACCTCCTCGACGCGGAAATCGCGCAGCAGGTCACCACGGCCGGCGAGGAACAGGATCGGCGTCGGCGCCCGGCCGTCGGCCGGCATCGCGCTGACTCGGACCTGACGGTCGGCCGGCACGTAGAAATACAGGCGGGTGCCGTCGGAGACGAACAGCTTCTTCTCCGGAGCGGCGTAATCCCAGCGCATCCGGCCTGGCTTGCGGATCGCGACGGTGCCGCGTTCGACGGTCCGGCGCTTGAGCGCGCCGCCGACGTAGGCCTGCTCGAAGTCGGCGGTGAAGTCCTTGACGGTGTCGTAGTGCGTCTGCACGGCACGGGCGAGTGCCTCGCCGGCCGAAGGGGCCTGGGCGGACAGCGCTACCGGGAGTACAACGGCGGCGAGTGCGGCGAGCCACCACCAACGGGTAAGCATTAAGTTGCCTCTGGCGGCGGATGTCGCGCGGCAGCCGGATGATATCACCATGGTCAGACGCGCCCGGTGCGCTTGGCGGCGACGAAGCGCCGGACCCCGTCGACGTCGCGCGTGTTGAGCACCTGGCCGGCGGTCAGCGCGGCCCGCCGCGCCAGCGCCACCCCGAACTGCATCTGGCGCCCGAGTCGTTCGGCGACATGGCAGTCGCTGTTGATCACCAGCATCGCGCCGATCGAGGCGGCCTGCTCGGCCAGCGGCGCGTCGAGATCGAGGTGGCCCGGAGCGCCGTCGATTTCGATTGCCGTCCCGGTGCGTGCCGCGTACTCGAACAGACGCGCGAAGGCCAGGACATAGCCGGGGGTCCGCCCTGGCGACCGGTTGGCCGGGTGGGTGATCACGTTGACCAGCGGATGCCGCATGACGGTCAGGTAGCGCTCGAGGAGGCGTTCCGGTCCGTGCCCGGCGCCGTCGTGCAGCGAGGCCAGCACCACATCCAGCCTCTCCAGCACGTCGTCGGGCACGTCGAGATGCCCGTCCGGCAGGATGTCGCATTCGATGCCGTGCAGGATGGTGACGTCGGGCACCAGCGCGCGGACGGCGGCGATTTCCTCGGCCTGCTGTTCGACACGGTCGAGGGTCAGCACCCGCGACGCCTTGGCCGAGGGAGAGTGATCGGTGATCGCCACATAGCGGTAGCCGAGCGCCCGAGCGGCGTGCACCATGCCGGCGACGCTGTCACGGCCGTCGCTGTACACGGTGTGCATGTGCAGGTCGCCCTGGATGTCGTGCATCTCGATCAGCTCGGGGAGCGTGCCTTCGCGCGCGCTCTCGATCACGCCGCGCCGGCCCCGCAACTCGACCGGGATCACCGGCAGGTCGAGGTGGCGGTACACGTCGGCTTCCTCGGTCAGGGCCAGTGGGCCGTCGGCGCCGAGCAGCGAATAACGGTTCAACGCCAGGCCGCGCGCAGCGCTTTGCAGGCGCATTTCCTGGACGTGGGCGCGCGGGCCGGTGTACCACAGCAAGCTGGTCGGCACCGCGTCCTGGCGTACCGCGTGTACCACGACCGGCTCGGGATCGGCGGCAATTGCCAGGCCGCAGCTGCCGGCGACGGCGATGGTGTCGGCGTGCAGCGCGGCCACCGCCCGGCCAATCCAGGCCTGCGGGTCGTCGGTGACGGCAAGCACCGCGACGTCCGGCGTCATGGGATCGCTACGGCGCAGCCCGCCGACCAGATGCCAGGCCTCTGGCGCGCCGGCGGCGGCGGTCAGTTCGGCCTTCACCTGCGACGCCTGCATCCACGCCCGCCCGAGCGGCACCACGCCCTCGACGATGGCATCGGGCGAGGTGACCGGGAGCGGTCCCCAGCCCGCCTGATCGACGACCCGGTCGAGATCGGCGTCGAGCATCAGGTCCTCGTCGGCCAGCCGATCGCGGAGCGGGTCGTCGGCTGGCGCCAGCAGCAACGTCCGGGCGCCCGAGGGCAGGCGGCGGCGTACCGCGGCGACTTCGTCGTGATCGAGATGTCGGAGGCGATCGAGGAGGTCGGCGGCTGGACCGGACAGCAGGTCCTGCTCTTGCAGCGCACCTCGCACGTCGGACCAGGGCGCCCGGCTGCGTTGCTCGAGGACGCGCCGAATCGCCAGCGCCAACACCTCGAGCTGACGGGCGTCTGTGAGACGGCCGGTCCACACCGCCAAGCGTCCCAGCTGGTCGAGGGTGGCGGCAACCTCTCCGGGAGGACGTCGGCGCAGGCGGAACAGGATCGGATCCTCGGCTCAGTGTCGCGTGCAGGGGCAAAGCCCGGTCGTCACGACGGGCGTGTCACTGTCAGTGCAACGGCGGCAGCGCGCGGTCGACGGGAACACGATTGCTCTGATTATAGCGGCGCGTCTGTGGGTCGAGCGTCGACTCGGACGGCCTCGGTGCGTGTGGTACACTGCGCGTTCGCCGATGCGACGCGGGCGCCTCCTGTGTCTGATCGGAGCAGAGGATGGGCGGCTAGCTCAGCTGGGAGAGCGCCGCGTTCGCAACGCGGAGGTCGGGAGTTCGAGCCTCCTGCCGTCCACCACGCAATCGGCTATCGACACACGCCACGCCTGTTCGCGTGGCGTTTTGTCGTTCAGGCGTTCCTTTCGTCCCTCTCGTCTGCGGGCAGACGCAGGACAGGCCCGACTCTGCGATGAGAGCCGGGCCTGTGCCCGAACCTAAGACCTGAACTAGCGGCGACGACGCGAGAACGCGCCGACGCCCAGCAGGGCGCTGCCGAGCAACATCAGCGAGGTCGGCTCCGGGACGGTGTCCGGTGGCGGCGTGACGCCACCAGTGGTGATGCCGCCGAGGCGGATCTGGCGGACGTCCAGCAAGTCGACAGTCGTGGTGATCAGCACCGTGTTGATCAACTGCCCATCGAGTGTGTCGAGGCCGAAGAAGTTCTGCCCATTGCCGCTGAGCGCGAAGTTGAAGTTGAACATCCCCCCCCTGCTGTCAGTCGCGGTAATGAACGCGGTTCCGTTACCGGTGGCGTTGAGATTGGCCTCGAACTCACCGAAGAAGATGTTGCTTGCGTTGGCGTCAATCAGAAGGCGGGTAAAGCCTCTGGTCGACTCGGTCGATTCGAGTTCATCCTCGACGCGGGCCTGACCACCATTGGCCAGGAGGTTTTCCTGGCCGGTCAGGTTAAACACCGTGCCGGTCTGATTGGTTGCGCCCTGAACTGTCAGCGCCGGTCCAGCAATC
>JACDAO010000104.1 GCA_013695405.1 Acidobacteriota bacterium
ACGCGCAGGCCGAGTGGGTGCACCTGCTGACGCGCGTGGCGCCACTCGAGGCACGCCCGGCGTGGCGCGATCTGTTGGCGACGGCGGTCGCCGGGCTGACCGCGCATTTCCTGCGGCCGGATGGGCACTGGCGCCCGTGGAGTGATGCGCCGCGGCTGGTGCTCGTCGATGCCAGTGCACGTGCCGCGCGGGCGTTGCTCGCGGCAGCCGATCTGCTCGAGGACCCGGCGCTCGCCACCCGGACGATCGACACGCTCGACGCCCTGGCCGCGGCCGCCTACGCGCGCGCCGCTGGCGTGGCGCACCTGCTCGATGCCGAGCCGCGCGGGCCGATGCTGCTGACCGACGCGATGCTGCTCGCTCACGCGTTGCTCGACGCCGACCCGTGGCGTGGTGAGTCCACCGTGTACCGCGATCTCGCCGAGGAGATTCTCCGCACCACCGTGGCGCGCCTGCAGGACGACTCGGGAGCGGTCCGCGACCGGGTCGCCGCCCTGGCGGGCGCCGGCCAGGTCGGCCGACTGGCGGATCCGCATTTTCCCCTCGACGGCAACGCCGAGGCGGCTCGCCTGATTCGCCGCCTCTTTCCCGACGACGTCGAATGGCTGGCGCGGGCCCGGCGGATGCTCGTCGCAATCAGCGGCGAGGCAGCCGAGGCCGGCGTCTACGCGGCGCCGGTCGGGTTGGCCTGGCACGCGCTCGGCCCGTCCGGCGAGGTCATGGCCGTGTGGTAGACTTCGCCTCCCCGGAGGTTACGTGTCCCCCTCAGTTGCGCCCAAGACTGCCGTTCTGCACAACATTGCCACCCGCATCCGCATCGACTCGGTCCGCAGCACCACCGCGGCCGGCAGCGGGCATCCGAGCACATGCTGTTCGGCCGCCGACATCACCGCGGTGCTGTTCTTCGGCGAGATGCGCTACGACCCGCAGGATCCGCACCGGGTCGACAACGACCGGTTCATCCTGTCCAAGGGCCACGCCGCGCCGCTGCTGTACGCCGCCTGGGCCGAAGTCGGCATCGTCTCCCGCGAGGCGACGCTGACGCTTCGGCAACTGGACAGCGACCTCGAGGGGCACCCGACGCCGCGCCTGCCATGGGTCGATCTCGCGACCGGCTCGCTCGGACAGGGGCTGCCCGCTGCCGTCGGCTCGGCGCTCAACGCCCGTCGCATCGGCAGTGACTATCGCACCTACGTCCTGCTCGGCGACGGCGAGATGGCCGAAGGCTCGGTGTGGGAGGCGGCCCAGAGCGGCCAGTTCCACCAGCTCGATTCGCTGTGCGCGATCGTCGACGTCAACGGCCTCGGCCAGAGCCGTCCGACCCAGTTCGCACACGACGTCGAGACGATCGCCGCCCGCTGGAACGCGTTCGGCTGGCACGCCGTCATTGTCGACGGCCACGACGTCGAGGCGGTGCAGCGCGCCTTTGCCGACGCCCGCGCGACCTCCGGCCGGCCGACCGTGCTGGTGGCGCGGACGCTCAAGGGCAAGGGCATCTCGTTGATGGAGGACAAGCCGGGCTGGCACGGTAAGTCGCTCAAGGCGGGCGAGGAGGAAGACACCGCGATTGCCGAGCTCGAGGCGCAACTGGTGCCGGAACACGGCGCCGGCCGCCCGGCGATCCCGGCCCCCTCGGGACGAGTCGATCGCCCGGATCCGACCGGCCCGAAGGCCATGGACGCCCCTGGCTACGCGCTGGGGGATCTGGTCGCGACGCGCGAGGCCTTCGGCACCGCGCTGGCGCGCCTCGGCGCCGCCGACGCCCGCGTGGTGGTCCTCGACGCCGACGTCAAGAACTCGACATTCAGCGATCGCTTCGAGAAGGCGTTCCCGGATCGGTTCTACCAGGCCTTCATCGCCGAGCAGGTGATGGTCGGCATGGCGATGGGGCTGGCTGGCCGGGGCGCGATTCCGTTTGCCACGACCTTCGCCGCGTTCCTGACCCGCGCCGCCGACTTCATCCGCATGGCCGGAGTCAGTCACCTGCACGTCAAGTTCGCCGGCAGCCACTGCGGCGTCTCGATTGGCGAGGACGGTCCGTCGCAGATGGCGCTCGAGGACCTGTCGTTGTTCCGCGCCGTGCCCGGCTGCGCCGTGCTCTACCCCTGCGACGCGGTCAGTGCCGAGCGGCTGGTGGCGGCCGCGTCCGCCCACGACGGCATGGCCTATCTGCGCACCAGCCGTCCGAAGACGCCGGTGATCTACGGGCCGGAGGAGACCTTTCCGATCGGCGGCAGCAAGGTGCTGCGCCACAGCGCCACCGACGCCATCACCATCGTGACCGCGGGCGTCACCGTGTTCGAAGCCCTGCAGGCGGCCGAGACGCTGGCCGGCGACGGCATCGCGGTGCGGGTCATCGACCTGTACTCGGTCAAGCCGGTCGACGAGCCGACGCTGCACCGTGCCGGTACCGAGACCGGGCTGATCGTCACCGTCGAGGATCACTACGCTGCCGGCGGCATCGGC
>JACDAO010000106.1 GCA_013695405.1 Acidobacteriota bacterium
GGCCCAGGCCGAACCGGGCGGCGCTCCGGCGCCGTGAAGCCGTCCTGGGCCGATGCGGGATCTCGACGACGCCGTGGCCGGCACCAGCACGCGCAGCGCCCGCCACCGGCCCGACCACGTCCGTGTCAGCCACGCGTCGACGCAGACCATCGGCCGCGACCCGGGCAGCTCGTCGTACCAGCCGTCATCGGCCATGACGTCAGCGGCGGCGCACCAGCCCCGGGCCACCGCGGGGCGCACTGGCGTCTCGGTGATGCGCGCCGACAAGCCGGTGGCGAGGTCCACGGCGCCGGACGCCATCATCAGCACGCGTCCACCGCGCAGTTCGCTCTCGTGCGCATCACGTCGCTGCGGCATGGCCGTCCGTGGAGCAAGTCGCTCGCCAGGCGCGGGCGCGCGAGCCGTGGCCCACCCCTGACGACTGTGGCCGCCATCGAAGCGAAAACTGCGCTTTGGACAAGGGCTGCGCGATGCAGAACCGGCCCCGGCCACGTCGGAGCGTCGTGTAGAATTGCCGGCAGATGCTGCGGTTTCTGACGGCTGGCGAATCACATGGACAGGCCCTGCTGGCCACGCTCGAAGGGTTGCCCGCCGGCATTCCAATCGACACCGCGGCGTTGATGCGCGACCTGCGCCGCCGGCAGTTGGGCTACGGCCGCGGCCGTCGCATGCAGATCGAGACCGACACTGCCGAGATTCTCAGCGGGGTGCGCAAGGGTGTCACCCTCGGCAGCCCGGTCGCGATGCTGATCCGCAACCGCGACTGGAAGAACTGGCAGCAGACCATGCACGTCGAGGCCGAGTTGCCGGCTGGTGCGACGGGTGCGCGGCGCGCCCCGGTCACCCGGCCGCGGCCTGGCCATGCCGATCTGGCCGGCGCGCTCAAGTACGACCGCGAGGACATGCGCGACGTGCTCGAGCGCGCCAGCGCCAGGGAGACCGCGGCGCGTGTCGCGGTCGGGGCACTGGCGCGCCAGTTCCTGGCCGCGCTCGACATCCACGTGGCCAGCCATGTGTTCACGCTCGGACCGGTTTCGATTGGCAGTCCGCTGGACATCTCCTTCGAAGACATCGCGGCGATTGACGACGACGCACCGCTGCACTGTGTCGATGCGGCGCGCCAGGACGCGATGATTGCCGCGGTCGACGCGGCCAGGGCCGTCGGCGACACGCTCGGCGGGGCGTTCGAGGTGGTGGTGCGCGGGGTGCCGCCCGGGCTCGGCTCGTACGTCCAGTGGGACCGCAAGCTCGATGGGCGACTGGCCCAGGCAGTGATGTCGATCCCGGCGATCAAGGCGGTCGGCATCGGCAAGGGCGTCGGCGTGGCGGACGTGCCTGGCTCGCAGGTGCACGACGAGATCGTGCTGCCCGCCGAGGGCGCGGCGCCGCGTCTGCTCGGCGTGTCCCGCCCGACCAACAACGCGGGCGGGCTCGAAGGCGGGGTCACCAACGGCGAGGACCTTCGGCTCAGCGGCTACATGAAGCCGATCTCCACCCTGATGCGGCCGCTGCGGTCGGTCGATCTGCAGACCATGCAGGAGTCGCCGGCGGCAATCGAGCGCAGCGACGTGTGCGCGGTGCCGGCCGCCGCGGTCGTCGCCGAGGCGATGATCGCGTTCGTCCTCGCCGACGCGCTGCTCGAGCGATTCGGCGGCGACACCCTGACCGACATCCGCGATCATGTCGCGCGCGTGCACGCGCGGGTGCAGCAGCGGTTCGCCAGCACGCCGGCGCGCGCCTGATGCCGCGATGCGCCGCCCGATCCTCCGCTACGGCGCGCCCGTGCTGCACTGCCGTGCGAGGCAGGTCGCGACGGTCACGCCAGCGATCGAGACATTGATCGACGACATGCGCGAGACGATGCACGCGGCGGCTGGCGTCGGCCTGGCGGCGCCGCAGGTCGGCGAGTCGGTGCGCGTCTGCCTGGTCGATTTGTCGGCCGGGCGTATGCCCGAACAGCTGCACGTGCTGATCAACCCCGAAGTGCTCGCGCGAGAAGGATTGCAGCTGCGCGAAGAAGGCTGCTTGAGCGTGCCCGGCATCGAGGCGACGGTGCCAAGACCGGCGACCTTGTCGGTGCGCGCGCTCGATCGCGATGGCTCATCCCGCGAGGTACATGCCGAAGGACTGCTGGCGCGCGCGATCCAGCACGAGCTCGATCATCTCGATGGCATCCTGTTCCTGGATCGGCTCAGGCCGATCTACCGCTGGACCCTGACCCGCCGCATCGACCGCCTGCGCCGCGCCGGCAAGTGGTGAGGTCCGGAGACCGTTGATGGCGCTGCGGATCGCGTTCTTCGGCACGCCGGCCTTCGCCGTGCCGACGCTCGATGCCCTGCTCGCGTCCCGCCACACCGTGGTCGGCGTGGTGACCCAGCCGGACCGCCCTCGAGGCCGTGGCCAACAGGTGTCCCAGTCGCCCGTCAAGGAACGGGCCGGCATCGCCGGCGTGCCGGTGCTGCAACCGATCAGATTGAAGGGCGTCGAGTTCCTCGACGCCTTCGGCGCCTGGAATGCCGATCTTGCCGTGGTCGCGGCGTACGGTCGGCTGCTGCCACAAGCGCTGCTGGACCTTCCGCCGCTCGGGCTGATCAACGTCCACGCGTCGCTGCTGCCAGCTTGGCGCGGCGCCTCGCCAATCCAGCGTGCCGTGCTCAACGGCGATGCCACCACCGGCGTGACCATCATGCGGGTGGTGCTGGCGCTGGACGCCGGCCCGATGCTGGCCCGGGTCGAAGTGCCCATCGCGCCCGACGACACCAGCGGATCGCTCGAACGCCGGCTGGCGGTGGCCGGTGCGTCGTTGCTGCGCGACGTGGTCGACCGCCTCGGCGACGCGCCGGTCCCCGAGCTCACGCAGGACGATGCCCGGGCCACGCTGGCGCCACGACTCGAGAAGCACGAGGGCCAGATTGACTGGGCCCGGTCGGCGCACCAGCTGGATCGCCACGTGCGCGGCATGCAGCCGTGGCCGGGCGCGTACACCTTCGTCGACGGACAGCGGCTGGTGATTCGCGATGCGGCGCCAGTCGCGTTCACCGCGCATCGCGCGGCGGCGGGCCAGGTGATCGCCGAGGACGGCGACGCGGTGATCGTGGCCTGTGGCGGTGGCGACTATTTGCGGGTGCTGACCGTGCAACCCGACGGGCGTCGGATGATGACGGCGCGCGCCTGGCTGGCCGGCCGCCGCCGCATCACCCCGGTCCAGTTCGGGGAGCCGGCGTGATCGCGCCGGCCCGGCAGGCCGCCTGCGAGGTGCTGCGCACCGTCGAGTCCGGACGGTACGACCTGGCCACCGCCCTGGCCGCGGTGCGCGACACGCTCCCCGACGCCCGCGACCGGGCGCTACTCACCGACCTCGCGACCGGCGTGCAGCGCTGGCGCCTGACCCTCGATTTCTTCATTCACGCGCTGACCGGACGGCACGTCGCCGACCTCGACCCCGAGGTGCTGGCGTCGTTGCGACTGGGGCTGTACCAGTTGCAGCACGCCAGC
>JACDAO010000146.1 GCA_013695405.1 Acidobacteriota bacterium
GTGTGCGGGTCGTTCAGGATCGTGACGCCGTGGAGGCGCGTCGCTTCGGCGCCCGCACCTCAGGGCAGACGCTGCTGTACGACGCGCGCGGGCAGCTGGCCTTCAGCGGAGGCCTGACGGTATCGAGGGGCCACGAAGGTGACAGCGTCGGCCGTGAGGCAATCCTGGCGGCAGCGTCCGGTGAAACGAGTGCGCGTGCCGTCACACCGGTCTTCGGTTGCATCCTCTTCGGTGACGAGTGAGGCTGACCATGCCATGGACCCGTGCCCACAGCACGGCACCGGTGTCGCCTCGGGCGTCTTGCCTGATCCACGAGGACCAGCGCCGAACCTATGCGCAGACCAGCCGCCTGTTCGCCTTTCTGATGACGCTGCAGTGGCTGGCGGCTATCGCGGCCGCCCTCTGGATCTCGCCACGCACCTGGGTCGGGTCCACGAGCAGCGTGCACCTGCACGTCTGGGTCGCGGTGATCCTGGGCGGGACGATCACCGCACTCCCGGTGTTCCTTGCGGTGGTCCGGCCCTGCGATACGCTGACGCGCCACGTGGTCGCAACGTGCCAGATGCTGATGTCCGGCTTGTTGATTCATCTGACCGGCGGCCGCATCGAAACCCACTTCCACGTCTTCGGCTCGCTGGCGTTTCTCGCGTACTACCGCGACTGGCGCGTGCTGATTCCGGCCACGCTGGTGATTGCGGCCGACCACGCCACGCGCGGGCTGTACTTCCCGCAATCAGTCTTCGGCGTGCTCGCCGCCAGCCCCTGGCGCTGGATCGAACACGCCGGGTGGGTCGTCTTCGAAGACATCATCCTGATCAAGTTCTGCATGCGTGGCGAGCATCAGATGCGGGAGATCGCCACCCGACAGGCCTCGATCGAGGCAATCACCCGCGGTTTGAACGAGAAGATCGACGAACTGGCGCGGGCCAAGGAAACGGCAGAAGCGGCCAGCCGTGCCAAGAGCGAGTTTCTCGCGAACATGAGTCACGAGATTCGGACGCCGATGAACGGCGTGCTTGGAATGACCGAACTCGCGCTCGATACCGACCTCGCGCCGGAGCAGCGCGAGTACCTGAGTGTGGCCAAGAGCTCCGCCGACTCGCTGCTCAATGTCATCAACGACATCCTCGATTTCTCGAAGATCGAGGCCGGCAAACTGGAGCTGGACCCGCGGGAGTTCCACGTGCGGGCGATGATCGAAGAGACGGTCAAGCTGCTGGCGCTGCGAGCGCATCAGAAGGGCCTGGAGCTGAGCTGCGAGATCGGAGATCGCGTGCCGCCCGTGGTGGTGGCGGACGGCCAGCGGATTCGGCAGGTCCTGTTCAACCTGATCGGCAACGCGGTGAAGTTCACGCACCACGGGGAAGTCGTGGTGTCGGTCGACGCGCGTGCGGCGGCCAACGCCGCCGTCGACCCGGCGTCGCTCGAACTGGTGTTCCAGGTGCGCGACACGGGCGTCGGGGTCGCACGCGCCCAGCACCAGTTGATCTTTGCCGCGTTCTCACAGGCCGATGGCTCCACGACCCGCCGCTACGGCGGGACGGGCCTCGGGTTGACCATTTCTGCACGGCTGGTCGAGATGATGGGCGGGCGCCTGTGGATTGAAAGCGAACCCGGCAAGGGCAGCATCTTCTCGTTCGTGACCCGGGTGCGTGTGGCTGCCGACGTCGTGCAAGGCATCGGCGACCGCGCCAGCCTCGAAGGCGTTGCGGTGTTGGTCGTCGACGACAACGACACGAACCGCCGCATCCTCGCCGACCGGCTGGCGTCGTGGGGAATGCGACCGGTCGCGGCCGGTAGCGGGGCGGCCGCCCTGGCGCTGCTCGCGCGCTCGCCGGGTGAGTTCCTGCTCATCATCACCGACCTGCACATGCCCGACATGGACGGCTTCGAGCTATGTACGGCCATTCGGCAGCTCCACCATGCGGCGACCATCGTCATGCTGACCTCCGGAAGCCATGCCGGAGACGTCGCACGGTGTCGTGCGATCGGCATCGACGAGTACCTCACCAAACCGGTACGCCAGGCCGACCTGGAGGCGGCGGTTCAGCGGGCGGTTGCGCTCCTGACGGCCCCGGCGCCGCCATGTCAGCCGCCCAGGCTGCAGGCAGCCTCGGCGCCAGGCACCGCCCGGGACACGCTGTCGATCCTGGTGGCCGACGACAGCGCGGTCAATCAGAAGGTCGCGTCGGCGCTGCTGCGGTCCGTCGGCCACCGTGTCAGCGTCGCCGCGAATGGCCTGGAAGTACTGGCTGCTCTCGAGCACGAGGTCTTCGACGTCGTGTTGATGGACGTGCAGATGCCGGAACTGGACGGCGTGGAGACCACCGCGGCGATCCGCGCACACGAGCGGCAGGCTGGCGGCCATCAACCCATCATCGCGCTCACGGCGCACGCGCTCAACGGTGCGCGCGAGCAGTATCTGGCGGCGGGCATGGACGGGTACTTGAGCAAGCCGATGACGAAGGCGGACTTGCTGCGTGTCATCTCGGAAGTGCTCGCGGCTACGTCAGGCGACGATCGGCCGTCCGGCTATGCGCGTGTGCCAGTGCATCAGCCGGACCGGGTGAGCAGCGGCACCGGGCAACTGGCGTCATGACAGCGACACGACGTCAGACTACATCGGCATGCTGAGGTCGTAGAACAGGCCGTCCGGGTCGGCGTGCAGCATGTCGCGGAACTGACGACGCTCCGTCGCGGACAGTCCACCGGGTCGTACCACGAATCACTCGCCGGGTCGTAGTCGACGACCTCGAGGTATTCGTCAATCGGGCCGGGTGCGAGTTGCGGATCCCAGGGCACCTCGAAGATGGTTTCGTTGATCAGCGC
>JACDAO010000147.1 GCA_013695405.1 Acidobacteriota bacterium
GCCCATCCCGTCGCGCGAGATTACCGACGAACAGGTGTACCTCAATCGCCGCGCTTTCCTGCGGTCATCGCTGGGCGTGGCCGCCGGTGGCATCGCCGCAGGGTCGTTGCTGCTGGCCGACGAGGCCGCGGCGCAGCAGGCGCTGGCCAACGTGCGCAAGAGCCCGCTCAGCACCGCCGGCGAGGCCCTCAACACGTTCGAGGACATCACCAGCTACAACAACTTCTACGAGTTCGGGACCGACAAGAGCGACCCCAAGGCCAACAGCGGGCGCTTCAAGCCTTCGCCATGGACGGTCCGGATCGAGGGCGAGGTCGCCAAACCCGGCGACTACGCCCTCGAGGATCTGCTCAAGTGGTTCCCGCTCGAGGAACGGATCTACCGCCTGCGCTGCGTCGAGGCGTGGTCGATGGTCATCCCGTGGGTCGGCTTCCCGCTCGGTGATCTGCTCACGCGCGTGCAGCCATCGTCGAAGGCGAAGTTCGTCGAGTTGACCACCGTGCAGCGGCCGGCCGAGATGCCGGGCCTGCGCTATCCGGTGCTCGAGTGGCCGTATCGCGAAGGCCTGCGGCTCGACGAGGCGCAGCACCCGCTGACCATCCTGGCCGTGGGCCTGTACGGCAAGACCCTGCTCAACCAGAACGGCGCGCCAATCCGCCTGGTGGTGCCGTGGAAGTACGGCTTCAAGAGCATCAAGTCGATCGTCCGGATCCGGCTGACGACCGGTCAGCCGCAGACGTCGTGGAACAAGTCCGCATCGGGCGAGTACGGCTTCTACTCCAACGTCAATCCCGACGTCGATCATCCGCGCTGGAGTCAGGCGCGCGAACGCCGCATCGGCGAGTTCCTACGCCGCAAGACGCTGCCGTTCAATGGCTATAGCGACCAGGTCGCGTCGATGTACAGCGGGATGGATCTCAAGAAGAACTACTGACGGGAATCGGGAATCGGGAGTCGGGAGCGGGAATCGGGGGGCGGCCCAGCCCAAGCCCGAGCCCCAAGTGACCTGATGAACACGCGACGCGCCAAACCAATCATCTGGGTGCTGTGCCTGGCGCCGCTCGCGTGGCTGGTCTACCGCGCGGTGTTCGGCGGGCTGAGTGCCAACCCGATCGACGACATCACCGACACGACCGGGCAGTGGGCCTTGCGCCTGCTGCTGGTCAGCCTGGCGGTGACGCCGCTCCGACGCCTGACCGGGTGGAAAGGCGTGATCCAGTGGCGACGGCTGCTCGGGCTGTTCGCGTTCTTCTACGTGGCGGTGCACCTGAGCACCTACGTCGTGCTGGACCAGTTCTTCGATGTCGCGGCCATCGTCGCCGACATTGCCAAGCGGCGCTACATCACGGTCGGCCTGGCCGGCTTCCTGCTGCTGCTGCCGCTGGCGATTACCTCGACAACGGCGTGGATTCGCCGGCTCGGCGGTCGTCGCTGGCAGCGCCTGCATCGGTTGGTCTACGTCGCGGCCGTCTGTGGAGTGATCCACCTGCTGTGGATCGTGAAGGGCGACGACCTCCGCGAGCCCGCGGTGTACGGAGCGATCCTCGCGCTGCTGCTCGGGATCCGCGTCTGGTATGCGTACCGCAAGCGCGCGTCCTCCAGCCCGTAACCGGCTACGGGCAGTTCGCCAGGCCGGCTGAGCAGCGCGGGAAGGCCGACCGAATCTTGTCGTAGGCGATGGCGGCCATCTCGTCGTACCCGATCTGATTCGGGTGCAGGCCGTCGGGGCCCATGTCGATGCCCGCGAACCGTTCCCGCAACACGCCCTGCTCCACCGCCAGCGCGTCGAGCAGGTCGTTGTAGGCGCGGACCCGATCGCGATAGGTCGCCTCGGCGCCAGTCTGCTCGTCGACCCCGTACGACTCGAACCGCACCAGCAGCACTTGCGCGCCCGCGGCCTTGCCTTCGACCGTCATCGAGCGCACGCCGTTGCGTACGCTGCTCGGCGCGATCTGCGCGTTGAGATCGTTGACGCCCTCGAGGATGATCGCGAGGTCGTGTGGCGTGACGTAATCACGCGGCTCGGCGCCCTGGCTGAAGAAGCAGTTGGCCTGGCCTCTCGAGCAGCGGTTGTACCGCACCGCGCCGCCAGGACTGCCCACCTGCAGGTTGTCGATGGTCACGAACTCGCCCGGCACGCCGGCGTTGCTCACCAGGGCGTACGGCCCGAACTGACGATTGCCCTGCAGGCGCGTCTTGAGTTCGAGCGGGTACGGCCGCTGCACGTTCATCGGGACCTTGAGACCACCGATGTAGACGTTGGACACCCCCCAGGTCAGGCTGTCGCCGAACGCCAGCACGCTCAGGTAGCGGGTGAAGTCCGGCGCCCGCAGGTACCGGCCGTTGCTGATCAGCGCCACCGGGATCGGCCCGGCCGCGCCGAAGCCGGTCTGCGGCGTCCGCGTCGGCATCGTGAAGGTCACCGACGATCCACCGACCGTGACGCTCGATGGATTGACCCGTTCGCCGCCGACGTACACCTCGGTGCCGCCCCCGAAGCCCTGCCCGGTGAGCGTGACCACGGCGCCGCCCGACAGACGTCCCGACCCTGGTGTCATCGACTGGACCTGGACGTTGGCGGGGGCCGCGCCCGGCACGGTGAACGCGCCGGTCCACGCGGTGCCGCCGTTGGCGTGACCGCCACTGAAGCCGTTCCAGTACATCGCCCGCTCGGCGACGAAGGGCAGCGGCGCGCTGCCGACGCTTTCGAGAAAGACCGCGAACCGCCGACCCTGCAGCAGGTCGAACGACGGGCTGATCCCGGCGGCTGGCCACAGATTGGCGCGGCTGTTGGCCTTGATCGGGATCGTCGACGAGACGCCGGTGCCGTCTTCGGTGGCGAAGATCGCCCGCACCTCGATGTCGGTGCTGTTGGGATTGACCAGCAGGAAGAAGCTGTCGAATGTCGACCCCGAGCGATCGAGCCCCTGCCGTCCCTCGGCGAACGCCCACCGCGTCTCGGGCTGCTCGATGCCGCCGACCACGTGGCCCTCAGCCCACGGGTAGACCGGCGTGGTCGCGTTGGCACTCGACGGCGTGCCCCAGTACATCGCCCGCTCGGCGACAATCGGCAGGTCGCTCTCCAGCTTGACCGAAAACGCCGTCGACGGCAGCAGCAGCGTCCCGTCACCGGCACGTTCCTGATCGGTCCAGACGTTGAAGCGGCTGCGCGGCAGCACCGTGTACGTCTTGCTGAGAGGCGCGGCGCCGTCACGATAGAACGTGGCGGTGACGGTGGCCGGCTGCGGGTTGTCGTTGCCGATCAGCAGGAAGGTTTCAAACGCGATGGTCGCGTTCCCGCCGGTGAAGCCTTCGGCGAAATACCACGCCGGGCGGGCGCTGGTCACGCCCAGGGCGGCGTGGCCACTGCGCGCGAACGCGCCCGGGGCCGGGTCGAAGTACAT
>JACDAO010000177.1 GCA_013695405.1 Acidobacteriota bacterium
GCGCGAGGGCGACGAACACCCACTGGAGCAGAGGCCGTTCAAAGCCTGGGACCCTACGCATTTGCTTCCAACCTTATACCGTTCAGGCGACGCTGGAGCCTCCCCGCACATCCGGAAACCGCCGTGCTCGCACCCGGCTCCGCCCCGTGTAACTCGCGCCCTCTGTTCCAGGGGCATTCGGCAGACCTTGCCGCAATCCAGGAAACACTGACGATCCGCAGCCTCTGACTGGATCAGCAGTTGCATCGATCACGGCCAAGTTCGAGGTAATCACTCCTGAGGAGGCAGTAATGAAAGTTCGCAATATCATCGGGGCCATGGCTGTGGTCGGGCTGGCAGCAGCGCCGCCGGCAGCTCTGGCGCAAGCCGCCGCCACGACCCCGGCGCAGGCAACGAAGGTGGACGACGGGACGCTGAAGAGCCGCATCGAATCACGGCTGAAGGATACCGCCGCACTGAAAGACAGCGACATCGATGTCGAGGTGGAAAACGGCGTTGTGACGTTGACGGGCACCGTGCTTTCTGCGGCGCTGAGCCAGCGCGCACGAACCGTGGCGAACGTCGCCGGCGTGTCCAGCGTCAACAACCGGCTCACGGTCGACAGCAAAGCCGCACGGACCATGGACAGAACGGCCGACAAGGCCGAAGGTGCCATGAACAAGGCGGGGGACAAGACCGGCAAGGCGATGGACAAGGCGGCCGACAAGACCGAGACGGCCGGCGACAAGAGCGCCAGCACGATGCAGAAAGCCGGGAACAAGGCCGAGAGGGTGCTCGAAAAGGCGGGGGTCAGGATCGAAGACGACAAGGACACCGCGCGTACGACCGGCACCGCGGGCAAGCAGACGGGCGCGCAGGGCAAGGACGACGTAATCGACGTGGACGCGAACATCAACGACGCGTGGATCACGACGAAGATCAAGGCGAACTTCGTGAACGAAGACGCCCTCAAGGGGAGCGACATCAACGTGGATACGAACAGCCATGTCGTGACGCTGAAGGGCACCGTGGCGTCGGCGGCGGGCCGCGCCAGGGCCGTTGAGCTCGCGAAGAGCACCAAGGGTGTCAAGCGGGTCATCGACGCACTCACGATCGCGTCAGCGAGGTAACCAGTAATAAGTCACCGCGTCAGGCCGCTCGCTTGCGGCTGCGCGCCACGGCCAGTGACAGCACGACGATCCCCCAGGCGGCGAGCGCAGCCGCCTGGGGCCACAACAGCTCCAGCCCGATCCCTTTCAAGAAGATCCCCCTGACGATCACGAGGAAGTAGCGCAGCGGAATCAGGTACGTCAGCGGCTGGATGACCGCAGGCATGTTCTCGATCGGGAAAATGAATCCCGACAGGTACACCATCGGCGTCAGGAAGAAGAAGGTGGCGGTCATCATCGCCTGCTGTTGGGTATCGGAGACCGTGGAGATGAAGAGCCCCAGCGCGAGCGTGCAAAGCACGTACAGCAGGCTCATGGCCAGCAGCAGTGCGAAACTCCCGCGCAGCGGAATTTCGAACCAGAACACCGCGACGCCCACGACCAGCACCACGTCGACCATGCCAATCACTCCATACGGCAGCAGCTTGCCGGTGATGAGCTCCCAGCGGCGCAGAGGCGTGACGTTCAGCTGCTCGAGCGTGCCGAGCTCCTTCTCGCGCACGATGGCCATCGCGGCGAGATTCGCCGTCACAACCAGGAGCACGAGCGCGAGCACCCCGGGAATCATGAAGTGCCGGCTCTCGAGCTGGGGGTTGAACCAGATTCGTATTCTTGCGTCTATGCCGCCGCCGGCCGGCATGTCGGCGGCTGACGCCGCGAGCTCCTCTGCGTACCCGGCGACGAGACTCGACGCATACCCGAGCGCAACAGTCGTGGCATTGGCATCACTGCCGTCGGCAATCACCTGGACGACCGCGGGGCGCCGGCTGCCGACGTGCCCGCCGTAGTCCACCGGGATCGACAGGGCCAGCCACGCGCTGCCGCTCTCGAGGAACGGCTCGATCTCGCGCGTGGTGGACACGGTGCGTACGACCGAGAAATATGGTGACGCGTCGAACCGCGCGATGAGCTCGCGGCTTGCGGTCGACCGGTCGCCATCGGCGACGACCATGGGTACGTCCCTCACGTCGGTCGTCGCCGCGTAGCCGAGCAGCGTCAGCTGCAGGATCGGCGCGACGATGACCAGGCCGAAGAGCCGCGGGTTGCGGCCGAGCTCCTGGAACTCCTTGCGGACGAGAAAGCGGAGCCGCTGCATCTAGGTGCGCCCCCTGCCGAGGCCGAGCGACGACAGCCCGAGGGCGACGACGGCATAGACCGCCAGCGCCGCGAGCTCGCCGACGTAGTGGTGGAGCGGCGCCCCTTTGAGCACGATGCCCCTCAGCGC
>JACDAO010000191.1 GCA_013695405.1 Acidobacteriota bacterium
CCGGACAAGTCCGGCGGACTACGCTCCTCGAGCCCTCACCCTTGAACCCTGCGTCTACTTCACCGCGATCGATCCGCTGGCGGTACTGAGACGCAGCGTGGGGCCGCCCCCGCGTACGGTGCCCTGCACGTGACGCCGATCCATCTTGCCCTGCGCCGTCAGCGGCGCGTCGACGTCGACGCTGCCCGACGAGGTCCGGGCGTCGAGCGTGAAGCCGTGCGACGACGGCACCGTGACCCTCACGTTGCCTGACGCTGCCGAGAGCTTCCACTCGCCGGTCGGGCTGCCGTCCACGGCGACGTCGCCACTGCCGGTCGACGCCGTGACCAGGCCAATCACGCCCCCGAGCCGGATGTCGCCGCTGCCGGTGCTCACCCGCACGTCCCCCTTACCGGTCAGGGTTGCGTCGACGCTGCCGCTGCCGGTCGACAGCGACGCCGCACGCCGGACGTCCTTGACCTGCAGATTGCCCGAACCGGTCTGCAGCTTGACGTCGCCGTCGATCGACGTGACGACGATGTCGCCCGAGCCGGTGTTGGCCTTGACGGCCTCTTCCACTCCACTGACCGACACCGAGCCCGACCCGGAGTTGGCCGCCACCGCGGTCGCCGCCGGCACGGTGATGTCGTACGACACCGATACTGCCTTGCGCATCGTCTCGTCGACGATCCGCCCGACCCTGACGGTGTTGCCTTCGTGCACGATTGGTGGCGCGCTCACCAACTGGCGGGCCAGGTCCGCGGCGTTGCCCGGGACGCTCCAGCCGGTGTTGACCTTGACCGTGCCCTTGACGACGATCGCGGCGGTGCTGCCTGCGCGCACCGTGATGTCGCCGGCGCCGGTGGAGACGTCGAGCGTCGCCGGGGTGCTCACGGGCAGCGAGCGTTCGAAGGTCAACGGCTGCTGAGCCGCCGCGAGCGCCGGCAAGGCGAACAGCGATGAGGTGAGCAGGGCAGACGACAGGCGGACGGACATGGGCAATGGCTCCTTGGGGGGACGACTGTGGCCTTTGACGGCGGCCACGCCCGCCGGGTTCACATCGGCGGCCGTCGGGCATCAGGCATCGGGGCATCGCGTAGGCGAGGCCCATGAGTATCCTGTGGGCGGATGGCACAGTCTGCGCGCGGTCACCGCCGGCTCATCGTCCTGCTCGGCGGCCTCACGGCGATTGCGCCGATGTCGATCGACATGTACCTGCCGGCGTTCCCGGCGCTGGAGCAAGGCCTGGCCACCGATGCGGCCTCGGTGCAACGGACCTTGTCGGTCTTCTTCCTCGGCCTGGCCGCCGGTCAGATGATCTACGGACCGCTGTCGGATCGCTTCGGCCGGCGACGCCCCCTGCTGGCCGGTCTGGCTCTCTACACGCTGGCCTCGATCGGCTGCGCCCTGAGCGGGACGATCGGGCACCTGGTGATGTGGCGGGGGCTGCAGGCCCTCGGCGGCTGTGCCGGGGTGGTGATGGCGCGGGCCGTGGTGCGCGACGTGTTCGGGCCGCGCGAGGCGGCGCGGGTGCTGTCCTCGCTGCTGCTGGTAATGGGCGTGGCGCCGATCCTCGCGCCACTGGCAGGCGGGTGGCTGCTCAGCCACGCCGGCTGGCGCGGCATCTTCGTGGTCCTGATCGCCTTCGGCTTGTGCTGCATCGTTGCGGTGCTCACGACGCTGCCGGACACGGGCCGCGAACACCGGCTGGCCACGATCACTGTTCGCAGCGCGTCCGGCGCCTTCGCACGTGTGGCCGTTGACCGTCAGTTCGGTCGGTATGCCACGGCCGGCGCCTTCGCGCAGTCGGCGCTGTTTGCCTACATCGCCGGCGCGCCGTTCCTGTTCATCCAGGTGCTCGGCATTGCGCCGGCGCACTTCGGCTGGGTCTTCGGGATCAATGCCGCCGGACTGATTGGGGCCTCGCAACTCAACCGCGCGTTGCTGCACCGCCAGCGCGTCGCGGTGGTCCTGCGCCGGGCTCTGATCGTCCAGGTCGCTGCCAGCGTCGCCTTCCTCGCCCTGGTGACGTGGACCGCGCCCGCGCTGGTGCGAATCGGCGTTCCGCTGCTGCTGGTGATCACCCTGATGGGCTTCGTGTTGCCGAACACCACGGCGCTGGCACTGGCGCCGTTCGATCGCGATGCCGGCACCGCGTCGGCCCTGCTCGGCTCGGTGCAGTACGGGTTGGCGGGCCTGACGATATTCGTCGTCGCACTGGTCTTCGATGGCTCGCCGCGGCCCATGGCGCTGGCGATGCTCGCGTTCGTCGCGGGGGCGTACCTGCTGGTGGCGGTCGCGGAACCCGGCGAGGCCTGACGGCGGTCGGCGTCTTTCAGCCCGACGGTCTCTGCTACGCTCTCGGAGCCATGCGCCAGCCCGCCCGTCCGGACACACGATGATCTCCAGCGCGCTGCCCCCTCTCGACGCCGAGGTTTCGCGTCGCGCCCTGTTGCTCGGCTTGTTGGCGTCCGCCACGGCGAGTGCCTGCGGCGGAGGCGGAGGCGGCGCTTCGCCGACAGCCCCGACCCCGGTGGTGAACGTGCCCTATTCGATGACCGACCTGACTGTCGGCACCGGCACCGAAGCGGTGAACGGGATGCGCCTGACCGTGAACTACTCCGGCTGGCTCTTCAATACGGCCGCCTCCGACAACAAAGGCACGCTCTTCGACACGACGTTCCAGCCGGGTCGCTCACCGTTCCAGTTCATCCTCGGGTCGAGGCAGGTAATCGCAGGATGGGAACGCGGCGTGCCTGGCATGAGGGTCGGAGGCGTGCGGCGCCTCGTGTTGCCACCCGAGCTGGGTTACGGCGCTGCCGGGTCTGGCCCGATCCCGGGCAACGCGACGCTGATCTTCGAGATCGGCCTGGTCGACGCGCAGACGCTGACGTAGCGGCCGGGGTACAATCCCTAGGATCCTGTGCGTACCGTGTTGATGCTGGCACTCGTGGCCGCGGCCTGTCTGGCCGTGACGGCGGCTCCCGACCCCGGGACGTCGCCGGTGCCCGACCGTGCCGGCTTCGACGCGACGGTGCGGCCGTTCATCGAGAAGACCTGCCTCGACTGCCACAACGCCAAGCGGCAGAAGGGCGGCATCAATCTCGAACAGCACGGCACGGCCGACGCTGTGGCCAATCATCCCGACGACTTCGAGCACGTGCTCGTCAAGTTGAAGACCGGCGAGATGCCGCCGGAAGACGAGGAACGACCCGACCAGCAGGAGGTCGAACGCGTCACTGGCTGGATCGAGCGTGAGTTCGCGCGCCTCGAGCGGGTCACCCCGCCCGATCCCGGTCGGGTCACCGCGCGTCGCCTCAATCGCACCGAGTACAACAACACCGTGCGTGACCTGTTCGGCGTCGACGTCCGTCCCGCTGACGACTTCCCGCAGGACGACACCGGCTACGGTTTCGACAACATCGCCGACGTGCTGTCGCTGTCGCCGGTGCTGGTCGAGAAGTACATGGCGGCCGCCGAGAAGGTGGTCCGCACCGCGATGTTCGGCCCCGAAGTCGAGGCGCCGACGCTGCTTCGCCTCAAGGCCACGACCGCGGTGGTGCCGCCGGTGCGGACACCGCCCTCGCACTACGACGTCTCGGGCCTCAGCCTGCCGAACGCGGTCCACGCCAGCCAGCGCGTGACGGTGCCCGGGCAATACCTGCTGCGCGTGTTCCTGAACGGCCGACGGCCGCTCGGCTCGGCGCCGATCCGGATCGGCCTGTACGTCGACGGCACGCTGGTCGGCGAGCAGCCGCTCGACGTCGCGGCGCAGGCCTCGTTCGACGAGGACGTGCAGGAACTCGACGGCAAGACACTCGAGTTCAAGGTGACGCTGCCGGCCGGCGAGCGCTGGCTCGCCGCCACCGTGCTCGACCTGTACGACGGACTGCCGGCCCGCTACGGCGGCCCGCGGGCATCGGACCGTCCCGAACAGCACATCGTGCCGACCTTCCGCGAGCCGCGCGACGCGACCCCGGAACGGATCGCGCAGGCCCGCACGGCCTTCGAGCAACGCGTGCGCGAACGCGCCGAGGCGCCGATCAACAACGCCCGGGTCGGGCGGATGGAACTGGCCGGCCCGTTCAACGCGCAGCGCCAGGCGTCGCCCGAGGGGCTGGCGGCGGTCTATGCGTGCGAGCACCTGCACGGCGGCCATCAGTCGTGGTGCGGCCTGCGCAACATCTCACACGTCGCCCAGCGTGCCTTCCGCCGCCCGGTCAGCCGCGAGGAACTGGCGCCCTACGTGGCGCTGTTGCGCAAGGCGCGCGCCGGCGGCGAGTCGTTCGAGGAGTCACTCGCGGTCGCCCTGCAGGCGCTGCTGGTGTCGCCGGACTTCCTGTTCCGGATCGAGCGCGAGCAGCCGGCGACGGCGGCCACAGCCAGCACGCACGCGATCAGCCAGCACGAACTGGCGGCGCGCCTCTCGTACTTCCTGTGGTCCAGTCTCCCCGACGAGCCCCTGCGGCGCCTCGCCGATCGGCGGACGCTGCGCCAGCCCGGCGTACTCGAGGCGCAAGTGCGGCGCATGCTCGAGGATCCGCGCTCGAGGGCGCTGGTCGAGGAGTTCGGCGGCCAGTGGCTGCAGTTCCGCGCCCTCGAATCGGTCGCGCCCGACAAGGACCGCTTCCCGACCTTCGACAACTACCTCCGCCTCTCGATGCGCAACGAGACGATGCTGTTCTTCGAGCACATCGTTGCGCAAGACCGCAGCATTCTGGAGTTCCTGGACGCGCGCTACACGTTCCTGAACGAGCGGTTGGCGCAGCACTACGGCGTCGACGGCGTGAGCGGCCCGCAGTTCCGTCGCGTCGACCTCACCGGGCCCCAGCGCGGCGGGGTCCTGACCCAGGCCAGCGTGTTGACCGTGTCGTCGTACGCCACCCGCACCTCGCCGGTGCTGCGCGGCAAGTGGATTCTCGACAACCTGCTCGACGCGCCACCGCCCGATCCGCCGGCCGGCGTGCCGGCGCTCGACGAAACCGCGGTCGGCACCACCGTCTCATTGCGGCAGCAGATGGAAGCGCACCGCGCCAACCCGACCTGCGCCTCGTGCCACCGGCGCATGGACCCGCTCGGCTTCGGCCTCGAGAACTACGACGCGATCGGCGCCTGGCGGACGATGGAAGGCAAGTTCGCGATTGATTCGACCGGCGCGCTGCCCGACGGCCGCCAGTTCCACGACCCGTCGGAGCTGCGCACGATCCTGGTCCAGGACCGCCAGGACTTCGCGCGGGCCCTGACCTCGAAAATGATGATCTACGCACTCGGCCGCGGCCTCGAGCGCTACGATCGTCCGACCGTCCGCGGCATCGTCAGCCGCCTGCCCAGCCACGACCACCGGTTCTCCGGGCTCGTGCTCGAGATCGTGAACAGCCTGCCGTTTCAGATGCGGCGAGGAGCCAGCGCGCCATGATCATCACCGGCAAGCACCTGCCACGACGCACTTTCCTGCGCGGTCTCGGCGCCTCGGTCGCCCTGCCGATGCTCGACGCGATGACCCCGGCCCTGGCCCGCGCGGCCCAGGCCGCACCCGTGCCGGTCCGTCTGGTGTTCACCTACGTGCCCAACGGCGTGTCGATGGCCGGCTGGACGCCCCAGGGCGCCGGCAAGGCCTTCGAGTTGTCGCGAGTGCTGGCCCCGCTGGCCGGCCACAAAGACGACATGCTTGTGCTGAGCGGGCTGGCGCAGCGCAACGGAATGGCTCTCGGCGACGGCGCTGGCGACCACGCCCGGGCCGCGGCCTCGTACCTGACCGGCGTGCACCCGAAGAAGACCGCCGGCGCCGACATCCACAACGGGGTTTCGGCCGACCAGCTCGCGGCGCAGCACCTGTCGCGAGCCACGCGCTTTGCCTCGCTCGAACTCGGCTGCGACGACTCCCGAACGGTCGGCAACTGCGACTCGGGCTACAGCTGCGCCTACAGCAACAGCCTGGCGTGGCGTAGCGAGACCTCGCCGATGCCGCCCGAGACCAACCCGCGACTGGTCTTCGAGCGCCTGTTCGGTGCCGACGCGCATCTCGATCCCGCGGTTCGGCAGCGGCGCCTCGTGCATCGACGCAGCATTCTCGATCTGGTGGGGGAGCGGACCCGGCAGCTGACCGGCACGCTCGGCGCCCACGATCGCCGCAAGGTCGACGAGTACCTGCACGCGGTGCGCGAAATCGAGCGGCAGATCGAGGTTGCCGAGGGCGACATGCGCGATCTTCGCCCGGGCATCGACAAGCCGACCGGCGTGCCGGTGGCCTTTGCCGACTACGTCAAGCTGATGTACGACCTGCAGGTGGTCGCCTTCCAGACCGATCTGACCCGCGTCGTCACGATGATGGTCGGCCGCGAAGGCAGCATGAGGACCTACCCCGAGATCGGCGTACCCGACCCGCACCACCCGCTGACGCACCACCGCAACAACGCCGAGTGGATGGGCCGGGTCGAGCAGATCAACGTCTTCCACGCCGAGCTGTTCGCGTACTTCCTCGACAAGCTGAAGGCGTCGAGCGAGGGCGACAGCACGCTGCTCGAGCGGTCGATGATCGTCTACGGCAGCGGGCTCAGCGACGGCAATCGCCACACCCACGAAGACCTGCCAGTGCTGGTGGTGGGACAGGGCGGTGGCCTGCTCAAGACCGGCCGCCACGTGGTCTATCCGAAGCAGACGCCGATGACCAACCTGTACCTGTCGCTGCTCGGCGGCATGGGCGTGCCGGCCGAGACCATCGGCGACAGCACGGGCAAGATCGAGTATCTGAACGACGTGACGAACTAAGGCCCGGAATTCTCTCCCGCTTGCCCGCGAGGAGGCCGCCGGACAAGTCCGGCGGCTACCGGTTGGGTTCTATTTCGCCGCGAAGCAGTAGAACAGCCCGTCGCCGCCGGTGCCGACCAGGTTCTGCTGACTGCAGCCGCGCGACGGGTGCGCCGCATTGAGTGACGTCGGCGCCGGCCCGCCCCCCTGCCGGTCGAAGTGGCCGACCATCGCGCTGCCCTCGCCGCTGCTGGTCCAGTTGCCGCAGGTCGCGGCCGCGGCGTCGCCGTCGGCCAGGGTGCCGTCGGCCTTGCTGCCGGTCAGGATGTCGTGACGATTCGGGGTGTCGCCACGGCCGTTGACGACCTCTCCCTTCTCATTCAGCGCCGACTGCTTGGTGAACGATGCCGCCTCGCCATGGAGGTCGGCGACGCTCTGCGCGACCAGCACCCCCTTGGCGTTGTGCCACGGCCCGGTGCCAATCCGGTCCTTGGCGTTGACGGCTGGCTGGCCGGCGGCGGCCACCGCGCTCAGGTAGGCGCGCCACTGGCGGCTGCCCGCCCCGGCCGCGGTGGCCAGCGCCTGGCAGTGCTTGTCGGCGCCGGCCAGGCCGCCGAGGTCGGCACCCTTGCCCGAGCCGACGCTGGTGATGAAGAACGTCATCGGCGAGGCTGCCTGCGCGTGGACGATCAACGACCCCGCGACGGTGATCGCGAGGGTGGCGAGTGTTGGAATCAGCTTACGCATCAATTTGGCTCCTCTTGAGGCAGGTTGGACGACATGCTTGGGCGTAGCGGTCGGACGGCCTCCTGGGCGTAGCGGTCGGACTTGTCCGACCGACGGCGTGATAACCGCCGGACAAGTCCGGCGGCTACGTTCGCGGTTCGCGGTAGCGGTTCGCGGTTCGCGGTTCGCGGTCGCGGTTCGCGGTCGCGGTTCGCGGTCGCGGTTCGGCCCGGTGCCCGGCGCCCGGTCACTTCCCATACGCGATCCGCCAGATCGTGCCGTTGCCGTCCTCGGTCACCAGCAGCGAGCCGTCCTGCAGCGTGGTGACGCCGACCGGGCGGCCCCAGACCTCGGGGCTGTCCTCGCCGAGCATCCAGCCGGTGGCGAAGTCCTCGTAGCCGCCGGCCGGCTGGCCCTTCTCAAAAGGCACATAGACGACCTTGTAGCCGGTCCGCTTGGTCTTGTTCGACGAGCCGCGCAGCGCCGCGAACGCGCCGCTGCGGTAGCGCGCCGGGAAGGCCGTGCCGGTGTAGAACGTCAACTCCATCACCGACGAGTGGGCGTCGAACAGCACCTCGGGCACCGCCGCCGTCTTGACCAGGTCCGGCTTGGCGCCGACGTGGCGCGGGTCCTCGTGCGCGCCGATGTAGGAGTACGGCCACCCGTAGAACACGCCAGGCACGACCTTGGCCATGTAGTCCGGCACCAGGTGGTCGCCGAGGCCGTCGCGTTCCTGCACAGTGGTCCAGACCTCGCTGGTGGCCGGGTTGACCGCCAGCCCGACGCCATTGCGCACGCCGGTGGCGATGGTCTCGCGGCCGCTGCC
>JACDAO010000236.1 GCA_013695405.1 Acidobacteriota bacterium
CGAGCAGCGCCGTGCAGCCGCGCGGCACGTAGGTGCGGCGCGTGACCCGTGGCACGTCGGCCACCGGCACACGGAAGTGCACCACCTCGTACTCGTCGTCGAACTGCACGAGCGTGAAGTGCGCCTCGCCTTCGACCTGCTGCTGCGTCTTCACGAACGCGTTCAGCCCGCCGATCACGTCCGCCGCCAGCGGTTCCATCGAGCCCGAGCGATCCAGCACCACCGTAATGTCCGTTTTCATCGATGTCGTCCCTCCTGACACCCAGACGGCCGAGGCGGTGGTGATCTGACAGCGGCTCGCGGCCTTCGTACAGCTGGCAGCGACCCCCGTCGCTGGAGACTACGTGAAGATCAGGCGCGGCGTGGCGTCCGCCTCAGTGCAGAGAATCGCGTGCTGCGCGTAGCGCTGTGCCAGCACCAGCGCAGTTCCCTGATCGGCGCCGAGGACGAGCAGACTCGGCTCTGCTCGCCAGTCGCCGGCCGGGTCGACGCCGATGCCCTGCAGATAGGGCAGGCGCTGGGCGTGGAGGTCGGCCTCGAGCCGCTGCATGGCCGCGCGGTTGACGTCGCGCGCTGTCGGCTGACTGCGCGGGTTCCACGCAGTGAGATACGCGGAACAGCGAACTGCGAACTCGTCGTGGCAGACACGCAGTGCCGCGGAAGGCTCGTCGACCCGCAGCACAAAGGCGTAGCCGCGGTCCTCGACACGGTACTCCGTGCGCCGATACGCCGCGACGAGGGCGTCGGCGTGTGGTGCGGTCATGGCCTGGCCCGGTGCGCCACGCTCAGCGCATCGCCGAATCGCTCGGCCTGGGCGATCCAGCACAAGGCCTCGTGGCGCGAAGGTTCGAGGCCGAATGTCCGGTGGTGGCACGCCCGGCTCAACTGCCCCCAGGTGGCATATGCCTCCGCGGCTGCGTCCCGAGGAATCGCGTCGTGCAGGAGCAGGAACTGCGCTCGCCTGGGTGACCGTGCGACGGCGCTGGCCGTCGCTTCCCAATACTGCGCAAGCCAGGTCTCCACGGCCTGCCGAACAAGCAAGGCGACTGCCCGGGTAGCCCAGAAGCTCGTGTTCCAGCTGGTCGAGGCGGTCAGGCGACGCGCCACATCGAGGAGTTCACGCGGCTGCGCTTCCCGGCTCAAGGCTGCTTCACCCGTCGCAGTTCGTCGCACAAGGACCGTGTCCTCGAGACCATGGCCTTGAGATCGCCCTGGAAGCCTTCGTGGGCGCCAGTCTGGCAGTCCTGAATGACGTCGACCGCGCCTGCCGCCTTCAGCTTCTTCAAGCGCGCCGGCAATGCCGCATGGTCCGTGTGCTTCTCGAAGAACAGGAGCGCGAGCAACTCGCGCAGGTTCCTCTTCGCCAGCTTGTCCTCGACGGCGGCATGCGGCTCACCGCGCACCAGCCAGCGCCGGCGCAGGTTGTCGGTACAGGCGGCCTCGAGAGCCTGCCGGCAGAACCCCGGGACGACGCGGCCGGCGATGTCCGCAGGCAGGTCCGGAGTGAGCGCCACGGCATCGGCATCGTCGAGGCGCTGTTCCCATGGTGCCGTGAGCGCCGACACCAGGACGCGTGAATCGCGCCCCCGGACGACGCGTCGCTTCGAGTGTGGGAGCGCCAGGCGTTCGAACGCCTCCGGCAAACGGGCATCGTGCGTGAAGACCACGACTTGCCGATGCTTGCCGACCTCGGTCAGGACATGGGCCAGGCCGTCCACTCTGGCCTCATCCATTGCCTGCACGGGGTCGTCGACGATGACGAACCCGAAGGGCGTCGCGTCGAGCAGCACACGAGGCAGGAACAGGCTCAAGGTCATGGCGTTCAGCTCGCCCTGGCTGAGAACTCCCAGCGCCGGCGCATCCCGGCCGTCCACGCAGACCTTCAACGTCACCCGCTGCGCCTTGCCCATCCCCGACAGAACGATGTCCTGCAGTGTGACGTTGCTCTGTTCGGAGATGCGGTTCCAGAACCCGATCGCCTGCTGCTTCACGGGTGCGAAACGGGCCTGTCGCTCGTGATCGATGGCGCTCCCGACCCAGCTCTTGGCATCCTTGAGATGCCGTTCGGCGGCTTTCGCGCGCACCGCGGCCTGCGCACCCCCGACCCATTGCGCGACCTCGAGCGCGTAGGGTTGCCACGCAAGGTCCCGCCGCCGAGACTCCTCCGCTGCCTCGCGGGCCATGTCGCCGATTGCGGCCAGCAGCGTTGGGCCGTGGGTCTCCACGTGCGCTGCCAGTGCGTCGGGGTCGTCGAGGGCCGCGCCTCGCGACCAGTCAACCCAGCAATGTCGCGCCAGGACTGCGGAGTCCAGTCCTGCCGCCGCGGCACGTGTCACGGCGTCCGGTGTCGAATTGCAGCTGGCACTCACCAGGTGCACGAGCGTGCGTGCGTCGGCCTCGAGTTCCCGCGCAGCCGTCGCGGTCTTGTCGAGCTGTTCCAGTTTCTCGGCGGTGGCCACCTGCCAGGCGGCGTCGAGCGCACGCTCGCTGCCACACACCGGGCAGCCTTGTTCCGGCGCCGCCTTCGCGTAGACCAGGGCTTCCCGCAACAGGACCGAGAGCCGGTGCGTGAGATCTTCGGACCTGCCGCGCATGCGGCGAAGGCTGGCTGCCACGGTCCTCAGTTCGCCAGGGAGGCTGGCGACGTCATCGGCGGACAGAGGGACCTCCACCGACGTCAGGGACGCGACGACGAGGCCGCGCTCGTCGATCGCCCTGCCGGTTGCGAGCGCCGCGACGGCGTCGACGTCACGCGTGCGCTTCTCCAGAAGCTCGGCCGCAGTCAGGAATCGCGCTTCCTCCGGATGGTCCTGCGCAGCGTCCCGGGCACGGGCCGCGAGCGCCGAGGCGCCTTTCCGTGACACGTCAACGAGCTTGCTGCGGGAATTCTCCGCGCTCGACAGCCGATCGCGCACCTCTTCGTAGTCGTCGAGGCCCAGCCCGGCTAGAAGCGCCTGGTAGATCTTGCCGGGCCCGTCCTCGAGCATGCCGCCCAGTTCGCTGTAGCTCAGGAAAGGACGGTACTGCTCGAGCGCGGCCTTCCAGCCCGTGGACGACAGGGGAGTCCGCTTTCGGGTGGCATCGACGACATCGGTGTGTCCGGAGGACAGGTCGTCCGGATCCTTCCACGAGCGTTCCACTTTCACGGGACCGAGCCCCTGCTGGATCAGCTCCACGACGATGCGCGGTGGCTGAAGGCCGTGCACGTTGCGCCAGCCCTTCAACCACTCCTTGCTGCCCTTGCCCAGCCAGCGGGCACTGGTGCCCGTGAAGGCCACTTCCGCGCCTTCGGCGAAGCTGCTCTTGCCGGAGCCGTTGCGTCCGACCACGACCGTGACTCCAGGGCCAGGGTTCAGCGGGAGATGGGAGTCGTCGCCGATGCCTCTGAAGGACCGGACCTGGACGCTCGACAGATAGGTCGGCGGCACCGCCTCGGTCTGGACGCCGGGGAGTGTCGCCTCGGGCTTGACCGGACTTGCGACGCCGTCGATCAACCTGTCCAGGGCCACCGACCCTTCACAGGCCGCGAGCACGTACAGCGCAAGTTCCTCGTTGTCCTTGCCCTCGTCGGTGAGCCGCTGGAAGAGGATGTCCTGGATCAGTGCGGAAGACACGCGTGTTGGATACCACGAAACTGTCGACGTCTTCGAACACGGCGAGCGATGAACGTGCCGCGTCGCCAGTCGTCGCCAGTCGTCGCCAGTTATCGACGCGAAGGCGTGGCACGCTGAGTGGCCTGACGCCCGGGGGTAGCCGTTCAGTACGGATACAGACGCGCGATGTCGCCCGGCGCGGCGCCGCTGCGCCGCAGATGCCCCACCGGGCCGGGATCGAGTTGCTCGAGGTCGAACACGAGACTCATTGTCCGGTCCCTGTCGCCACCGGCGGCCGCTTCATCGAGCGCGCGGAGCACCAGGTAACGCTGCGCGATCCGATCGGTGCGCGCCGCCTTGGCGAGCGCGACCTGCGCGTCGGCGTCTGCCCAGCGGCACGCGGACCATCGGAGATGCGTCGGCAACCCGTCATCGGCGTACACCTGCTGCGCGGCACGCCGCGCCGCCTGATCGCTCGGGTCGATCAACAGGACGGCGCGAGCCTGTGCCAGCCGCACGTATGGCTCGCCGTGGTCACCGTAGCCTCCCGCCGTGGTCATCTGCCGATGCACGTCGGTGGCTCGCCGCAGCGCCGGCTCATCCCGCAATGCACCTGAGAGGCGAAACCATTCAGCCAGTGGGTACGACACCTCGTGCTCTGCGTACAGGTCGAGGAAGACCTGTACCAGCTGCTCCTGGGTGGCCAGCGCGTCGGATGCTCGGCCGGTCAACGCCTGCAGCCGTGCACAGGCGCCCACCAGCCGCAACTCGGGCACGAATCCCGAGCGCAGGATCCGCGGCCGCAGTTCGGCCGCCAGCGCTTGGACCGCGTCGGCGGGCGGCGTCCCGGTGTCGGATGACTGCTGAACAAGGTGCGCCATCATGTGCACCTGCAGGGCGTGCGGCTGCGCTGCCAGCCAGTCACGACCCGGCAGCGGCAGCTCGCCGCCGTTGTTCTCGTGTCGCGCCGCCACAGCCTGCGCGAACGTCAGGCGATAGCGCAGATCGTCGTCGAGTGCGGGCCACGACGTCAGAGCCCGCGCGGCGCCACGCTCGACCGGGCTCCAGTCGACCGCCGCGCCACGCCCGACCAGGGCGAGGCGGAAGAAGCTGTCGGTCAGCTCGCGTCGGCGCTCGTCATCGGCACCGGCCTCGCTCAGCAGCCGCGACAGCTGGTCGCCGAACGCGCGCTCGAGCGCTTCGGCGGCGCTGCGCACGCCGATCACGGTGAGGCGTCCGCCGGCCAGACGGCGCGCATCGTCGGCCTGATCGGCGGCCACGAGCACGGTGTCAATCCGCGGCGCCAGCACCCGCAGGCCGCCGATCTTGTCGGCCAGGGCGCCTACCTCGCCAGTGCGCCCGAGGGCATCGATGCTCGCGCAGGCGATCAGATGGCCCGGCACCGGGCAATCCAGGACCGACGAAGCGAGCTGGAGGAAGAAGGCGAGCCCGAAGGATGGCCCGTCGACCATCGCCTCGGTGGGCATGAAGCCCGGCGACGCCCGCGTGAGGTCCAACGCGGCCACAATCGGTTCGACACTGGCCGCCTGGTGCACGTCACGCCACAGGACGGGCACCGATCGGGGCAAGGCGAGGCTGGCTGCTCTCCAGGACTCACGCGCGCCGGCGCCGAGCGCCGCCACCACGCAGTTGGCGGGTGCCCGCCGGGCGACGAGCCACAGCGTGACCACGCTGTCTCGTACCGTCAGCGCGGTGACTTCGCCGGCACCGGGCTCGCGCGCAGGGCCGAACCGCGCCACCAGCGTCTCTGCGGCAATCGTGTCGGGCCGCGGCCAGCACCAGGGTCCGGCCGCGAGCGCGGCCAGCGTAGGTCGGAGGGACATCAGAACAGGTGTGTGTGGTATGCGGTGCTGCCCCACCACGCTGCGGGATCACCGAGGGCGACGCGCCGCAACCGCTCGTCGGTGGCGTCGACGGCGTCCCCGAGGTTGCCACGCACGGCCCGGCCGGTGCGATCGGCGTCGGCGAGCAGGCGTTCCAGCGCGTGCCCTGCGCCACCTTCGCGCAGCAGCACACGAATCCCCTCGAGGTCGTCGCGGCGGTAGCACAGGCCCTCCCAGGATCGGCTGGCCTCGAAGCCCTCGATCGAGAGCGTATCGAACAAATCGGCGAGGTCGTGGCCGAGCGCCCGCGCCCGGCGCGTCGCGTGCGCTTCCAGCGCGTCGACGGCGGACGGCGCCAGTCGACGCGCCCATCCTCGCGGCTCGCCGACGAATGCCCGGCTGAGCGCGGTCACGTCGCCTCGCGCCATGAGAGCGCGCACGTCGACAGCGGCCGGCGTCGCCAGCCGCGCCAGCACACCCGCAAGCACGGTTCTCTGCCACGCATCGGTGTCTCGGCCGCGAGCGACGATGTCCTGCATGGCGCGATCGGTGGTGTTCACGTTCCAGTCCTCGAGGGGTGGCGCCGGCCAGCCATAGACCGGCTGCAGCAGCAGCGCGTCGCTCTCGACCCAGCCCACCGCCAGCACCACACCATCAGTGGACTCGATCACGAAGCGCCCGAGTTGGCGTAGCGCGATTCGCACGCCGCCGTCGCCGTCTGGTGGGTAGACCGGTGCGTCGGGCAGCGCCGCACGTAGCTGGAACGAGCCAGCACCCTGCGGCATGACATGAAGGATCCCGCCAGCCGGTTGCAAGGCGAGATCGACGCCCAGTTGACGCAGGACGTCGCTGCGCGCGTCGACCTCCGTCGCGGCCGCTGACGGCTGTGGCCAGACGAGGCCGGCGCCCGGGACGCCCTGCGGCGGCGATCCCATGCTGGCCGGTCCGCGCGCTTGGTCGACGAGTCCGTGCGGCAGATCCAGTCGCTCGACCGCGCCCAGCATCTCGCGCGACAGGCCGAGCCGGCCCAGTGCCGCGGGTGAGAATCCGGAGGACTGTCGACCCATCACCGTGCTCCCGTTCGCGTATGCCGCAACGCGAAATCCTGGTCGGCCATGCGCGCCACGCGGGCCTGCTCGTCCTCGTCCAGGCTGGACGTGGCCAACCAGCCGGGCAGCTTCTCGAAGAGGCGGTCGCGGGTACGCTTCTGACGCTGATACAGGCGATCGCGCACCGGTCTGAAGCTCTCCGGATCGGCACTCTCACGCAGGACCAGCGCGTCCATCTTGACCACGTCCCGCGCCAGGTCGCGTACGTCCCGGACGTTGCGCTCGAACGCCTCCGCGTCGCGAAAGGTCGCGGCAATGGCCGGCACGGCCTTCCCGTAGAGGTGTGCCTCGGTGGACGTCACCTGCGCCTCGCGCTCGGCACTGGCAAGCGCCTGCTCGGGCGACGGCGATGTCAGATCGGCGGCGTCCATCTCGCCGCCATCCTCGCCGGTGAGCGAGACGTGGCGACTGCGCTTGCTGCGGTAGTAGTCCGTCATCAGGTTCTCGAGGGCGCGTCCGAGGTAGCGTCTGGCGGCCGCGTCGTTGGGCAGGTCCAGCGAGCGCGGCCCGGTCTGGAACAGTTTTTCGAAGGCCAGGCTCGCGTACTCGTCCGCCTGGTCCGGCTGGCGATGACAGACCCGTGGCGCCAGCGACTGCAGGGCCTCATAGACCGTCAGCGCCGCTCGTGAACGACGGTCGATCTCGTCGGCTGAGAGCCCGTCGTGAATCGGAGCGACGAGCGCCAGCGCGGCGGCGAGGGTCATGTCCAGGATGGATTGCTCCTTCTCGCGGGCCTTCCAGCGCGACGCGACGAATCGGTCACGTTCTCGAGACGGGGGGCCAGGGGACGGTCTGACAACTCCTAGTTGGCGTTCAGCAGCGCCGTCGCCGCCGCGGCAATTGCCGGGACGTGCTCGGCGCCGACGTTCGACAGCAGCGGCAACAGCGGTCCAGTGACGGCAATGCCGGCGCTCTCGACCGCCTGGTGCAGCACCCGGATCGGGTTGATTGCATTGCGCAGGTCCTCGAGCGGCCGGAACACGGCGCGAATCCGCTCGGCCTCGTCCCAGTCGCCGCGACGGATCGCGGCCAGCATCGCCTGAGACAACCGCGGCGCCACGCAGACGCAGCCGCTGGTGTACCCGCCAAGGCCGAACTGCCGGACATGCACGCTCGCCGGCTGCTCGCCGATGCCGCTGATGACACGCGCCGGATCGACGACGCCGACCAGACGACGCAGGTACGGGTCGTCGGCCGTGTCCGGCCGAACCACCGCGTACTTGATTGCGCTGATCACCCCCTCCCGATCCAGCGCGGCCACGTCGTCGGTTTCGATGAAGCCGTCGTTCTTGATGTAGAGCAACGCGGGCACGCCGGCGGCGGCGGCGAACGCGCGGATCCCGTCGGCAACCCCGCCGCTCGTGGTGATGCCCTGCTGCGGCAGCACCATCACCGTCGGAAACCTGTGTCGACGGATGACCCGCGCATGCTCGAGCAGCAAGCCGTAGGTCGGCCCGGCCGACGGCACCACCAGCGAGCCCGGTCCGGCCAGTCGCGCCAGCATCGACAGCAGTTCGTCGTACTCGTTGAGCGGCAGGTGATAGAGGTTGGCGTTGCCGCCGTAGAGCAGCAGCGACACTCCACCGGCCTCGAGATGCCTGATGAGCTGGCTGTTCTCGAGTTCGGCGACGCCGCCATCGGCGCGCCGCGCCAGCGGCGGTACGGCCATCACCGAACCGGTGAAGTGTGCGGGAAGGAGCGGACTGGTGATCACGATCGGCGTCCTTTCATCGCGCAGGACCGGCGTCGACGCCTGGCCTGCCGACGCGGGGCGGGTCAGAAGATGTCGGGTTCGGGCGTCGGCGCGCCGCGTTCCATGAACCGGAAGTCGCAACCATCGGGCGCCTGCGTGGTCTGGTCGAGGAACAGCCGTCCGTAGCCGCGCTCGTGCCGCGCCGGCGGCGGTGACCACTCGGCCCGACGCGCCGCCAGTTCCTCGTCGCTCACGTGCACGTGCAGGGTGCGCGCGGCGACGTCGAGTTCGATCAGGTCGCCGTCGCGGACCAGCGCCAGCGTGCCGCCGACTGCCGCCTCTGGCGCGACGTGCAGCACGCAGGTGCCGTAGCTGGTGCCCGACATGCGGGCATCCGAGATCCGCACCATGTCGCGCACGCCCTGGCGCAGCAGCGGCTTCGGGATCGGCAGCATGCCCCACTCCGGCATCCCCGGCGCGCCGATCGGTCCGGCGTGCTGCAGCACGATCACGTGGTCGGCGGTGATGCCCTGGTCCTCACGATCGATGCGCGCCTTCATGTCCGCGTACGACGCGAAGACGATCGCCGGTCCGGTGTGCGAGAGCAGGCGCGGCTCGGCGGCCGTGGGCTTGATCACGCAGCCATCCGGCGCCAGGTTGCCGCGCAGCACGAAGGTGCCGCCGGCGTGGGCGAGCGGCCGGTCGATCGGGCGGATGACCTCGTCGGACAACACCTCGGCGCCGGCAATGGCGTCGCCGAGCGTTCCGCCATCGACGGTCCGACAATCGAGTGCCAGATGGTCTCGCAGCCGCGCCAGCAGCGCCGGCACGCCACCGGCGTCGTGAAAGTCCTCCATCAGGTACTCGCCGGCGGGGCGCAGGTTGGCGATCACCGGCACCTCGCGCGAGATCCGGTCGAAGTCGTCGAGCGCGAGCGCCGCCCCGGCGCGCCGCGCCATCGCGATCAGGTGGATGATCGCGTTGGTCGAGCCGCACAACGCCATGTCGGCGACCACCGCGTTGATGAACGACGCAGCCGAGAGGATTGTCGACGGCGTCGCGCCCTCCCAGACCATGTCGACGACGCGACGGCCGCACAGCGACGCCATCCTGGCGTGCGCCGAGTGCACCGCGGGGATCGTCGCCGATCCTGACGGCGCCATTCCCAGCGCCTCGGCCACCGCGGCCATCGTCGACGCCGTGCCCATCGTCATGCAGGTGCCGGGCGAGCGGGCAATGCCTTCCTCGATCTGCCGCATCGCGCAGTCGTCGAGCACGCCAGCTTGCCGATCGGCCCAGTACTTCCAGACGTCGGTGCCGCTGCCAAGACGGGTCGTGCGGTAGCGACCGGCCAGCATCGGTCCGGCCGGCAGGAAGATCGACGGCAGGTCGGCCGAAATCGCGCCCATCAGCAGCGCCGGGACGGTCTTGTCGCAGCCGCCCATCAACACCGCGCCGTCGATCGGGTGCGAGCGCAGCACCTCCTCGACTTCGAGCGCCAGCAGGTTGCGATAGAACATCGCCGTCGGCTTGACGAACATCTCCGACAGCGACAGCACAGGGATCTCGACCGGGAAACCACCCGCTTGCCAGACGCCGCGCTTGACGTCCTCGGCGCGCTCGCGGAAGTGGCCGTGACACTGCGCCAGGTCACTCCAGGTGTTGAGGATAGCGATCACCGGTTTGCCTTCGGCATCGGCCGCGGAATAGCCCATCTGCCGCAGCCGGCTGCGGTGCCCGAAGCTGCGCAGGTCGTCGGGCGCGAACCAACGCTGCGACCGCAGCGCGCTGGCGCCGCGCCTGTTCAACAGCGGTTGGTCGGGCGATGGAACGGGATCACGGGGATCGGACATGGCGCAGCCGCTGGCAAATTGCGATGCGGAAGTCTACGCTATGCACCTCTTGAGTCCACTGCTGATCCTGTCGATCGCGCTGGGGATCGTGATCGCCGGGGTGCTGGTGCTGCGCCTCCACGCGTTCCTGTCGCTGATCGTCGCGGCCCTGGTCGTCGCGGCGCTGACGCCGGGCGCCGCCATCCAGCGATACGAACTGCGTCGCGACGCGGTGCGGATTGCCGCGCCTGCCGACCGCGGTGCGGCGGCCGTCGTGATCGACCGGCGCCACCAACTGACGGCCGGCGCCGACTACGAGGTCTACCGGCTGATCGACGGCCAGCCGCCGCTGCGCGTCGGTCGGGTGCGCGTCGCGTCATCGGATCAGATCGACGCGCCGGCCGCGAATGCGGCAGCACCGTCGACGCGCCTGGTCATGGGCGAACCGGAAGGAGACCTGGTGCTCGCCACCGGCGACTGGGTGATTGCCCCGGCCGCGGCGAGCGCGGCGTTCGCGATGTCGCGCGAGACGATTGGCGAGCGGGTCGCGGCAGGATTCGGCCGCACCATCCTCGACATCGGCATCCTGATTGCGATGGCCTCGATTCTCGGCGGCTGCCTGATGGCGGCCCGCGGCGCCGAGCGGATTGTCGTCTCACTGCGGCGCGCGGTCGGCACCGAGCGCACGCCGCTGGCGTTCCTCGCCAGCGGCCTCCTGCTCGGCATCCCGATGTTCGCCGAGGCGGTCTTTTATCTGCTGTTGCCGCTGGCCAAGGCGATGTGGCTGGAATCGCGGCGGCACTACGTGTTGCTGGTGCTCGCCATCGTCGCCGGCGCGACCATGACCCACTCGCTGGTCCCGCCGACGCCAGGGCCCTTGTTCGTCGCCGACGCGATGGGCATCAGCATCGCGCTCATGATGCGCCAGGGCGCGATCGTCGCGATTGTCGCGGCACTGGCCGGATATACCTACGCCCGCTATGCGGACCGCCGGTGGGGCATCCCGATGCCGATGGCGGGTGCAGCGCTGACCCACGACGACGTCGGCCCGACGTCGCCTGCGGCTGGCCCACTGCCACCCCTGGTGTGGTCGCTGCTGCCGATCCTCCTGCCGGTGGTCCTGATCAGCGCCGACGCGGCGCTGTCGTCCTCCACCTACGGGCTGCCTGGATGGCTGATCCAGACCATCCAGGTGCTCGGCGACAGGAACCTCGCGTTGTCGCTCTCAGCAGGGGCCGCGCTCCTGCTCCTCGCCTGGCAGGCTCTGCCGGACAAGTCCGGCAGCTACGTGGTCGGGAAGGCGGACACGTCCGGCAGCTACGTGGCTGGGGCGAATCGCGGCGAGAGAATCCGACGGGCCGTTCGCGATTCAATCGTCGAGGCTGGCGAGATCATCCTGGTGATCGGCGCCGGCGGGGCGCTCGGGGCGGTGCTGCGCCAGGCCGGCATGTCGGAACTGGCGGCCGCGACGGTGCCGGAGCAGAAGCTGCTGCTGCTGCCGATCGCGTGGGGCATCACGGCGGTGGTCCGGATGGCCCAGGGCTCGGCGACGGTCGCGATGATTACCGCCGTCGGCATCGTCGGTCCGATTGCGCTGGCCGACCAGCTGCCGTATCACCCGGTCTACGTCGCCGTGGCGATTGGGTGCGGGTCGAAGATCGGCATGTGGATGAACGACAGCGGCTTCTGGGTGATCGCGCGGATGAGCGGGATGAGCGAGATCGAGACGCTGAGGACCGCAAGCGCGATGGTGTTCATCGAAGGCTGTGTCGGCCTGGTGGCGACGCTGGTGCTCGCAGCCGTGTGGCCGCTGGTGTGATCGAGCCCGGACGGCCCGTTCGACCGGGCCACAGCCGTCGTTGACGAAGATGGACCCGCCTTCCGGAGTCGACCCGTGCGTCTGGCCGTGCCACTCTCCCTGTCGTTTGCGCTGATCGCGGTGCCCGGCGCCGCGCAGAATCAGGCCCTGCTCGAACGCGCCCTCGAAGGGCGCGAGGTCACCGTGCTGCTGGAGATGCCGGCCAGCCACCGCGGCATCGACCTTCACGTGCAGCAGGAGCCGGAGATGGACTTCAGCGAGTACGCGCGGCGGATCAAGCAGCACGGGGTGGCGCTACGCAAGGAAGACCGCGTGATGATCACCGCGGTCAAGGTCAACAAGAAGAACATCGAGGTGCACCTGGGCGGCGGCGGCTACGGCACCTGGGGTGACGACAGCGGCACCGTCTCGGCCCGCTACGTCGGCAAGTCTGGACGCGAGTCCGACCTGGAGAAGGAGCGCAAGCGGACCAAAGACGCGGAGCGCATCCGCGACATCGACCGCGAACTGGGCTACCTGCGGCGTGACCGTGAGCGCGAGGAGCGCGAGGCTCGTCGCGAAGCCGAGGCGTTGGCGGCGATCAAGCAGCGGGAAGTCGCGGTCAAGCGGCTGGACGGCGGATCCCGCTTCAACATCTGGTACGCCGACAAGCGGCTCCAGCAGTGGGCACCGACCCCCGAAGAACTGGTGCTGACGCTGTCGCGCTACATCGCCTTCGAGGAAGAGGGCACGGGCCGGGGGTCGCGTTTCGATGTCGCCCGCCTGACCGATGATCGCGGCGCACGCAGCCGGTCGGAAGATGTCGAAGTGCTGGCGACCTCTCTCAAGCGCGGCATGAGCCAGGACGACGTCCACGATCTGCTCGGCCGGCCGACGCGCCGGCGCGAGAGCACGCAGGGCGACCTGACCAGCATCGTCGAGACCTGGGAGACTACCGACAGCGTCACCGAGGTGACTTTCGTCGGCGGGGTCGTGGTCAAGTTCACGAGCAGCAGCAAGTAGCCGCGCCCGCGTCAGAACATCCCGAGCGCGATCTTCGCGTCCTCCGACATCAGATCCTTGGTCCAGGGCGGCTCCCAGATCACTTCGACCTGGGCGTCGGTGACGCCCTCGATCGCCTTGACCTTGTAACGCGCCTCGCTGGGCAACTGCTGCGCCGACGGGCAGGCCGGTGATGTCAGCGTCATGTTGACCTTGACCCGATTCTCGGCGTCGACCTCAATCGCGTAAATCAACCCGAGCTCGTAGATGTTGACCGGGATTTCCGGGTCGAAGACCTGTCGGACCGCCTCGATCACCTTGCCCTCGAGGATGCGCTGCTCGGGCGGCGCGTTGGGGGCCTGGACCGGCGCGTTGGCC
>JACDAO010000254.1 GCA_013695405.1 Acidobacteriota bacterium
CGACGTCCACGCCCCACGGTCTGACGCAGGCGATTGCCGCGGCGACGTTGTCGGGCGTCAGTCCGCCGGCCAGGACCAGTGGCCGCGTCACGGCGATGTCACGGGCCGCGGTCCAATCGACGATGCGACCACTGCCGCCCCGCGTGCTGGCATCCATCGCGTCAATCAGGATCGCCGCGCGGGCCGACTTCCACGGGCTCGCCGCGTAGCGTTCGATTGGCAGTGCCTTGAGCACAGGTCGCGGGAAGTGTCGCCAGTCGGGCACCTGCTCGTCGCCGTGCAACTGCACCGCCGACAGGCCGACCGCATCGGCCAAGCCGCGCACCTGCTCCGGCGTCGCGTCGACGAACACCCCGACCGGCCAGACGAACGCCGGCAGGGCGCGCACGATCGTCTGGGCGGTGGCGACCTCGACGACCCGGAGACTGCCAGGCCAGAAGATCAAGCCGATCGCGTCGGCGCCGGCGTCCACGGCCCGTGCCGCGTCGTCGACCGACGTGATGCCGCAAATCTTGATCCTGGTCATGGCCTGGTCTCCAGGGCCGCGGCGGCATCATCCAGCAGCGCCGCCAGCGCGGCGCCCGGATCGGCATCGGTCATGAATCGCTCACCAATCAGGAAGGCGCCGTAGCCGGCGGCGTGCAGCGCCGCCAGGTCGGCGCCGGTGCGGAGGCCGCTTTCGGCGACGCGCAGCGGCACCGAGGCCAGCAGCGGCGCCAGCCGGTACGAGGTCTCGATCGCCACCTCGAGCGTCTCGAGGTTGCGGTTGTTGACGCCGACGACGCGAGCGCCGCCGTCGACGGCGCGTCGCGCCTCAGCCTGGTCGTGCACTTCGGCGAGCACGTCCACGCCCACCTGGTCGGCGTACCGGTGCAGCCGCACGAACGTCGTCTGATCGAGGGCGGCCAGAATCAGCAGCACGGCCGACGCGCCGGCCAGCGCCGCCTCGGCGATCTGATACTCGTCGACCGTGAAGTCCTTGCGTAGCAGCGGCAGCGCCGGGCACGCGGCGTGCACCGCGGTGAGGTGGTCGAGGTGGCCGTCGAAGAAACACGGTTCGGTCAGCACCGAGACGGCCGCCGCGCCGGCGCGCTGGTACTGGCTGGCGATCGCGGTCGGGTCGTACGCCTCCCGCAGCACCCCGCGCGAGGGCGAGCGACGCTTGCACTCGGCGATCACGCGAAGGCCCGGCTGTTGCAACGCGTCGAGGAAGCGGGCCGGATGCCGCGCCGTGCCGGCGAGGGCACCTTCCAGCACGTCCAGGCTGCGTCGCGCGCGCGCCACTTCGACGCGTCGTCGAGCGGCGGCGACGATCGACTCCAGAACCGACGGCGTGCCGGCCGTCATGTGCCCGCCGCCTCGTCCTGGTGCGACAGCACTGCCATCGCCTCGAGCGTGTCGCGGGCGCGCCCGCTGTCGATGGCGCGGGTGGCCATCAGCACGCCCTGGGCCACGGTTGGCGCGGCGCCGGCCACGAACAAGCCCGCTCCGGCGTTCAGGGCCACGATGTCGCGAGCCGGGCCGGGCGCGCCGGCCAGCACCTGTCGCGTGACGTCGGCGTTGTGTGTCGCGTCTCCGCCTTTCAAATCGGCCACCGCGGCCTTGGGCAGGCCGTACATCGACGGGTGAACGAAGAAGGTGCGCAGCAGGCCGTCACGGCACTCCGAGACCTTGGTGTAGCCAGTCGTCGAGATCTCGTCCAGCCCGTCGGCCGCATGGACCACCCAGACGTTGCGCGAGCCGAGCAGCCCGAGCGACCGCGCGACCAGTTCGGTCAACTCGGGACTGGGGACCCCGACCAGTTGCCGGGTGGTGCCGGCGGGATTGGTCATCGGGCCGAGCAGGTTGAAGGCGGTGCGCACGCCCAGTTCCCGTCGTACGGGCGCGGCGTGACGCATCGACGGGTGGAAGGTGGGTGCGAACAGGAACGCGATGCCGGCCTGCTCGAGGCAGTTGCTCGCTGTCGCCGGCGTGGCCGCGACGTTGACGCCGAGCGCTTCGAACAGGTCGGCGCTGCCGCACCGGCTGGAGACCGAACGATTGCCATGCTTGGCGACCCGGACCCCACACGCCGCGACGACGATTGCCGCCATCGACGAGACGTTGATCGTGCCCGCGTTGTCGCCACCGGTGCCGCAGGTGTCGAAGACGTCGCCGGGGACGTCCGGCAGCGGCACCGCCGCGGCGCGCATCGCGCGCGCGAAGCCGACCAGTTCGTCTGGCCGTTCTCCCTTGGACCGCAGCGCCATCAGCAGCCCGGCAATCTGCGCCGGGGTGGCCTCGCCGCGCATGATCGAGGTCATCGCGCCGGCGGCCTCGTCGACGGTCAGCGCGTTGTGGCGTTGCAGTCGTTCGAGCAGGGGCGCAAACATCAGATCTCCAGGAAGTTGCGCAGCAGGTGGTGGCCCGGCCCGGTCAGCACCGACTCGGGGTGGAACTGCACGCCGTGCATCGGGTAATCGCGATGCCGCAGCCCCATGACCGTGCCGTCGCCGGTCGTCCGTGCGGTCACCTCGAGCGACGCCGGAAAGTCCTCGGGCGCGACCACGAGGCTGTGATAGCGCGCGGCGGTGAAGCGCTGTGCGATGCCGGTGAACACCCCCCGGCCGTCATGCTCCACATCGGACGTCTTGCCGTGCATCAGGATCGCGGCCGACACCACCCGCCCACCGAAGGCATGACCCATCGCCTGGTGCCCGAGACAGACGCCGAGCATCGGTATGGTCGGCGCGAAGCGTTCGATCACCGGGATCGAGATCCCGGCGTGTTCGGGCCGGCCCGGTCCCGGCGAGATGACGATGTGGGTCGGAGCGCGCGCGGCAATCTCGTCGAGCGTGATCTGGTCGTTGCGATGGACCTGGACCTCGGCGCCCAGTTCGCCCAGGTACTGCGCCAGGTTGTAGGTGAACGAATCGTAGTTGTCGATCAGCAGGACCATGCGGATGCCTACCGCCCGAGGGACTGGGCGAGTTCGAGCGCGCCGAGCACGGCGCGCGCCTTGCTCAAGGTCTCTTCGTACTCGGCCGCGGGATGGCTGTCGGCGACGATGCCGGCCCCGGCTTGCACGAAGGCGACGCCGTCGCGCATCGAGACGGTGCGGATGGCGATGCAGCAATCGAGATTGCCGGCGAAGTCGAGGTAGCCCACCGCGCCGGCGTAGACCCCACGCGGCGCGCCTTCGAGCTGGGCGATGATTTCCATCGCCCGGATCTTGGGGGCGCCCGACACCGTGCCGGCCGGGAAGCACGACACCAGCGCATCGAGCCGATCGGCGTCGTCGGCCAGCGTGCCGACCACCCGCGAGACCAGGTGCATCACGTGCGAGTAGCGCTCGAGGGTCATGAACTGCGGCACCTGGACACTGCCGTAGGCGCAGACCCGGCCGAGATCGTTGCGGCCGAGATCGACCAGCATCACGTGCTCGGCGCGTTCCTTCTCGTCGCGTTTGAGTTCCTCGCCGAGCCGCAGGTCGTCGTCGTGGGTGCGGCCGCGTGGCCGGGTGCCGGCAATCGGATGGGTCTCGGCCTGCCCGGCCTCGACCCGCACCAGCATCTCCGGCGACGAGCCGACGATCGACAGTCCGCCGATCCGCATGAAGTACATGTACGGCGACGGATTGACATGCCGGAGTGCGCGATACACGGTGAACGGCTCGGCCTGCAGCCGCACGTCGAACCGTTGCGACAGCACCACCTGGTAGATGTCGCCCTTGGCGATGTGGTCCTGGGCGGTTCGGACCGCCTGCTCGAAGTCGGCGCGCGAGGTCTGCGGCGTCACCTCCGGCGGCGACACGGGCGGGCCGCCACCGGCAATCGGCTGAGCCAGTGACTGCTCGAGCTCACGCTGCAGGAAGTCGAGTCGTGCGTTGGCGAACTGGTAGAGCGACTCCAGATCGTCGGTGGGCGCGATCCGGGCGTTGGCAATCAGCAGGATCCGGTGCTTGACGTGATCGAAGGCCAGCACCGTGTCGAACAGCATGAATGCGGCCTCGTCACGCGGGTCCTGGCGTCCCTGGTAAGCCTTCCAGATCGACTGCAGCGCCGGCTCGAACCAGGGCGCCGCGTCGTAGCCGAAGAAGCCGACCGCGCCGCCGGTGAAGCGCGGCAGTCCCGGCACGAACGGCGAGCGGTACTCGGCCATGATCCGGCGCAGGGCGTCGACGAAGGACTCGTCGAGCGCCTCGCGCTGCCCGGCCTGCTCGAGTACCGCCCGGCCGGCCTCGGCCCGCAGCACCAGGAAGGGGTCCTTGCCGAGGAAGGAATAGCGCGCCACCTGCTCGCCGCCCTCGACGCTCTCGAACAGGAACGCGTAATCGGAGTGCTCCGCGACGCGCAGGAAGGCCGACACCGGGGTCAGCAGATCGGCCAACAGCTCGCGGCAGACCGGCACGAAGGTGCCACGGCCGGCGAGGTCGACGAAGTCTTCGAACGTGGTCTGGGTCATCGCGGACATGGAGTCTCCGGCGCGAGGGCCAGATGCGGCGCCTCGGCGTGAATGGCGGCGCGCATCGCCTCAATCGGGGGATCGACGCCAAACCAGGTCGACAGTTGCAGCGCGGCCTGGGCGATCAGCATCTCGAGCCCACCGAGCGTGGCGCAGCCGGCCGCCGCCGCGTCACGCAGGAGGCGGGTCCGGCCCGGGTTGTAGACCAGGTCGTACACGAATCCTCCGGCAGCCAGGACGTCCGGGTGGATAGGTGACGCCTCGACGTCCGGCGCGGTGCCGACCGGAGTGGTGTTGACGAGCAGGTCCCAGGAGCCCGGCCGCGGCGGCCACTCGCCGACCACGGCACCGAGCGCCACGAGCGGCTGCGCCTGCGCGGGCCGACGGGCATGGAC
>JACDAO010000288.1 GCA_013695405.1 Acidobacteriota bacterium
TGGTGACGGTGTCCGGCTTCTGCCGAAGCCGAGAGACTCACGGCGCTGGATCGAGTGAGGGCCTGGAGCCAGAGGTCCGCGGCGCGCGGCAGCCCCCTGCAAGATGGCGCGTAGGCCGGTGTGGCCACGCCGACGGCCCCCAGAGGCCGAGCTCCGACGGATGGCCGCGGCGTGTATCACGCCCGTGACACAATGTGGCCATGGCTATCAGGCCAATGACGATGGCGGCCTCGCTGGGCCTCGGTTCCCTCCTCCTGATCGGCCCGGCCGCTCCCCACACGTCCGCCCAGGCGCCGAAGCCGAAAGTCACCATCTTCGACGGCAAGACCCTGGTGCCGCTTGCGGCGAATGAGTTCGTATTGCAGACGGAACCACTTGCGAGTTGAGGAGATGCCATGGCAACGCGTGCGGCTGTCGTTCGAGCACTGCTGGTGGTTGTACTGGCCGTGCCCGCCTCCGGTTGTGGGGCGATTGGAACCATCTTCGAGGCCGGCGTCTGGGTGGGCGTCATCGCGGTGGTGATCGTTCTCGCGGTAGTCGGGTTTGTGGTAGCAAAGCTCCGGTAGCCGTGATCTGACGAGTCGTCAGGCCAGCGCGAAGCCGAGCGACAGACTCGTCAGTCCCAGGCCGGTCACGACGTCTCGGGCCCGAAGCCGAGCGCGTCGGCGGCCACGAGAAGGCCGATCCCGTTACTGCCCTGGCGAGAGCTTGTTCAGGCGCAGGTAGGTGACCACGTTGCCGTAGTGCAGGCTGGTGTGCGCGAGCAGGTGGGCCACGTAGTAACTCTTCGGCCGCGCCGTGCCCGAGGCCGGCGTGACCATCTCGCCGAGGGCCGCATCGGTGGTGCTGGTCAGCGCGCTGTCGCAGAAGGCGAAGGCCGCGGTCAGCGCCTCTATTACCTGGGGCTTGGCGAGCGGTGCGTCGTCGTCGACCTTCGGCCGCTGGCCCGGGGTGCCCTGCACGCCAGAGCAGATGCTGTAACTGGCGTCGGCGATGTGCAGCAGCATCTTGCGCAGCGTGAAGACGTCGGGCGTCGGCTGGAAGCCATAGAGGTTGTCGGGCGCCTTGCTCGCCGCGGTCATCACCGCTGTCCGCACGGAGGTGAACTCGCCGCGCAAACCGTCCATCGCTGCCGACTGCGCACGCGCGGTCGCCGCGCCCGCCAGCAGCACGCACGCCACCGTCACCGTCACCGTGGTCCTGAATCCTTGAGTCATCGCCATCTCCTTGGCTCGAAAGCCGGAGTATATGCCGGCCGACGTCGAAGCCTTCCGTGACCAGCGGTGGCGACGCGAGGAGTCGCGCCAGGTCGAGACCGCCCCGAGGCGATGCCCAGGCCGACAACGCACGCGCAACAGCGTGTGACCCGCGACATCCCCTATGCCGAACCGGCGCACGCGCGGCAGATCCTCGACGTCCATGCACACGCCGGAGCGAAGGACCGTTCCGTCGTGTCGGGACGGTGGTGCCCTGAGCCCGGCTACTTCGTGAAGGCGAGCCTGCTCTCCTCGCTTTCGATGTAGCCGTAGCGGATCGCCTTGGCGCGGATCGTCATCGGTGCATGGATGCGAATCGGGCCCGTGTACAGGCGCCAGGTCGGCGCCGGCCCCTCGTCGGTCGTATAGCCGATCGAGGCGCCCTGGGTCGGCACGTAGATGATCACCTCGATCGGATCGGGTACGGCCAACGTCGTCAGTCGCGCCGGCGCGTCGGTCGTGCGCCGCGGCACGATGTAGGGCTGCGCTGTCTGCGGCTGGGCGCCACCTGGCCACATCCGCTGGATCATCTCCGATTCGGTGATCAGCCCCTGATCGCCGATCCGCGTCATCCAGTCGGTGACCGCCGAGCGCATCCGCTCGAGCGTGCCCCGATGCGCGGCGGCGGCAGCGAGGTTGTCGACCTGGTGCGGATCGCGCCGGACGTCGTAGAGTTCTTCGGGCGGCCGACTGGTTCGCATCCACAGCGCCGCCGGGCCGGTCAGTCGTCGCTCGGCCTGCAGCTTGAACCATTCCTGCAGGATCGCGCTCTGGTTGCGGTAGATGACGTGACCTGCGTACGGCAGTTCCGGCTGGAAGTTCCGGATGTAGAGGAAGTGCAGATCCCGCGCCGACCGCATCATGTCGTATTCGATGTCCATGCGATCGCGCGCGCCGAACACGAAGGGCGGAGGCGGAGCGGCGCTGGGACCGACCAGGACGCGTCCCTGCAGATGGACCGGAATCTCGACGCCGGCCAGCGCGAGCGCCGTCGGCGCCAGATCGATCAGGCTGACCAGATCGTTGCTGACCGAGCCGGCGGCGGCGGTCGCGGTCAATCCTTTCGGCCAGCGAATCATCAGCGGCACACGCAACCCCGAGTCGTAGAGCGATCGCTTCGACCGTGGCACGCCGTCGCCATGATCGCTCCAGTAGAAGACGATGGTGTTCTCCGTCAGTCCGTCGGCGTCGAGCTGGGCGAGGATTGCGCCGACCTGCGCGTCCATGTCGGCGATGTTGTCGTACATCCGCGCCAACTCCTGACGGACGACCGGGGTGTCCGGATAGTACGGCGGCACCTCCACGTCGCTCGGACGCGTGATCAGAGGTTTACCCTTCCGAGCCGGGCTGGTCGGAAAGCTCTGGCTCTCGTGCGTGACCTCGAGGTTGAAGACCGAGAAGAACGGCTGGGCCGGGTCGGGCCGGTGTCGCCAGTGGGCCTCGCGCCCGAGGTCGTCCCAGATCGTGAAAGGCACGCCGAACTGGTAGTCGGTCTTCGCGCGATTTGTCGTGTAGTAGCCGGAGGCGCGCAGATACTCCGGGAACGCCTTCACATAGAACGGCGGCACCGCGACATAGGGTCCGGGCAGTTCGGGCACCCGGGCCTCGGACGTCCGCATGTGCTGCGCACCAATCGCGTTCTGGTGCATGCCGGTGATGATCGCGGCGCGACTGGGGGCACACACCGGCGCGGTGGTGAAGGCGTTGGTGTACCGGATCGACTGCGTCGCCAGCCGATCGAGCACCGGCGTTCGGGCGAGCCGATCGCCGTACGCGCCCAGGTGTGGGCTCATGTCCTCGTTCGAAATCC
>JACDAO010000306.1 GCA_013695405.1 Acidobacteriota bacterium
GGGCAGTACCTCGCGGACCATCCGGCGCAGTTCCTCGGCGTCGGGCCGGAACACCATGTACACGTCGGCCGCGACCAGGACGACGATGGCATCGGCGCCGCTGCGCTGCAGGGCCAGCGTGCGCACCCGCAGGTCGTCGCGCACCCAATGCGCCTGGTCCTTGCCGTTGCCGACGGCGATCGCGCCCTGATCGAACTGCTCGGCGAAGACGCCGGGATCGTCGGCGTCGGCATCGAGGGGGAGCCGCTCGGGCGCCGCGTAGCCATCGTTGCCGTCGACGGTCGGCAGGATCGATCGGCTCGACGTCGCGGCTCGCCAGCCCGCCGCCGGGACACCCGGATCGGTCCGGCAGCCGATTCCCGGCAGACTCAGGACGATCAGCATCAACGCCGCACGGCCAGTTCGGTCTGCCACCATTGCTCCTACTCCGGCACGCCGACGACCTGGACTGGCCCGCTGACCACGCGCGTGAACGATCCGCGCTGCAACAGCTCGCGGCCCTTGCCGCCACGCGCGGTGACGTCGTACTTGGTCGTGCTGATGGTCTGCTCGGCGCCGCGCGACGTCTCCACGGTGAGCAGATCGCGGTCGCCACGACTGGCGATGAAGCCGATCAGCCGATCTTTCGTGCCGTCGATCTTGATCAGGATGACGCCCTTGCCCGGGCCTGACAGGACGTTGATCTCCTCGACCGCGCACAGCATCGCTCGCGCCTCCCGTGTCGCCGCAATCACCGTCTCCTGGCCGGTCACCTGGACCACCCCGATCACCTCGGCGTCCGCGCCCGGCCGCACGAACCGTCGTCCGGCGCGCGTGCTCGGCTCGACCAGGGGCGCGAGGCTGAAGCGCAGCGCGTAGCCGTCGCTGGTCGCGGCCAACGCGTGCCGTGGCGGCGGCTCGCCCTCGGCGGTGCCAACCAGGCCCTTGCTGACACGCGGGTCGAGGCTCATCACCGCGATGGCCCGTTCGCCGTCCCGGAACTTGAACAGCCGCTGAATCGGCTCGCCGTACCCGGTCGAGGCCGGCACGTCGACGAAGCGGCACGTGTAGGCGACGCCGGCAGTGGTGAACACCACCAACGTCGCGCGCGTGCTGCCGCCGACGGCCGACAGCACTTCGTCACCTTCCCGCAGCCGCGTGGTGGTCGGATCCTTGACCTCTTTCTGTCGCTTGATCCAGCCGTCTCGCGTGACGATGACCACGGTGTCTTCGTCGACGATGAAGGCCTCGGCGTCATACTCGACGACCTCGGCATCACTGGCAAAGCCGGTACGGCGGCGATCGGCGCGGGTGTCCGAATACCGCTTCTGGATGTCGGCGACCTCGTCGCGAACCACCGTCCAGCGGCCCGCCTCGTCGGCCAGCAGGGCGACGATCTCGGACCGCCGGGCGCGCTTGTCGGCCAGTTCCCGCTGGATGATCTGGATCTCGAGTCGTGCCAACCGGTAGATCTTCAACTCGAGGATCGCCTCGGTCTGCTCGGCATCGAGCCCGAAGCGCGCGATGATCCTCGTCGCGGCATCCTGCTTGCCGTCCGATGCCCGGACGATCGCCAGGATCTGATCGAGCGCGTCGAACACCTGCGCGAAGCCCTCGAGCAGGTGGATGCGTCTCTCCAGCGACGCCGCTTCGTGCTCGAGGCGACGGGTCACCACGTCGAGCCGGAAGTGCAGGAAGTGCCAGAGCATGGCCTTGAGGTCGAGACGCTCCGGCCGGCCGATGTCGTCCTGTTCGGTCGGGATCAGGCAGGTCAGGTTGACGCCGAGATTGACCTGCAGCGGCGTGTGCCGGCACAGGTACGCCATCACCATCGCCTCGTCGGCCTCGCGCTTGAGCTCGAGCTCGATCCGGATGTCGTCGGTGCTGACGTCGCGGACGTCGAGCAGCGGCGGCAGCTTGCGCGCGATCACCAGGTCGGCGATGCGCGTCACCAGTTCCGACTTGTCGACCGTGTAGGGAATCGACGTGATGTGCACCAGCTTGCTGCCCCGCGAGACCTCGCCGGACTCCCACGTGCCGCGCAACCGAATCGCGCCGCTGCCGGTGCGGTAGATGTCCCTGAGTTCGTCGGGGGAGTTGAGGATCTGTCCGCCGGTCGGAAAGTCCGGTCCCTTGATGTAGCGACAGAGCTGCACCGTGGTCAGCTCCGGGTTGTCGATCAGGCGCAGCAGCGCGGTGCACACCTCGCCGAGGTGATGCGGTGGAATGTTGGTGGCCATGCCCACCGCGATCCCCATCGCGCCGTTGATCAGCAGTGTCGGGACCCGCGCCGGCAACACCACCGGTTCGGTCCGGGTGCCGTCGTAGTTGGGCCGGAACGGCACCGTGTCCTGATCGAGTTCAGACAGCAGTTCGTCGCTGAGTCGCGCCAACCGGCACTCGGTGTTGCGCATCGCCGCGGCGCCGTCGCCGTCCAGCGATCCGAAGTTGCCCGAGCCGTCGATCAGCGGATAGCGCAAGGAGAACGACTGCGCCATGCGCACCAGCGTCTCGTACAGCGCGCTGTCGCCGTGCGGATGGTAGTTGCCCATCACGTCACCGACCACCTTGGCGCACTTGCGGTGCTTGGCGTCGGCGGTCAGGTGCTGCTGCCACATCGTGTAGAGGATGCGGCGCTGCACCGGCTTGAGCCCGTCGCGCACGTCGGGCAGGGCCCGCGACGTAATTACCGACAGCGCGTAGTTCAGATACCGCGACTGGGCCGCCTCGTGGAGCGCGACCGCCGCCTCGCCGGGGCCGCTCGGTGGCGGCGGCGTGCCACCCGGTGCGTCGGGAAGATCGAACAGGTTCGGTTCAGTGGGCATGCAGGACACTCCACACTCCGCCGGACAAGTCCGGCGGCTACGGCCGGAGGCGTCGTCCGGCGGCTACGACCGAAGACGAAGGCCGGCGGCTACGGCTCAGGGCCAGATCATTCAGCATCCGGTGGCGTGACGCGCGTCATCCACGACGCGTAGTCCTGGTAGCCGACGGACTGCTGCCGCGCCCGTACCCGGGCCAGCAGCGACTCGGCCTGGGCGGCAGGCAAGGGCGGGTGTTCGGAGAGATAGGTGACCACGTGCGCGGCGGCCGCCTCGCCACGCGCGCTCGCCTGGTCGAACAGGCCCTCGACCGTGCGCGGGGCCTCCTCGCCTTGCACGCCCAGGTAGTGCTCGACCAGGTAGGCGGCGACGTCCTTGCTGTGATGCTCGGAGGCCTTGATGTTGCCGCGGCCGGTGACCACGTTGCCGACCCCGAAGACGCCGGACACCGGCGCATAGGCGCCGGTGTCCCAGTCCGCATAGTCGTAGAAGGTGCCCTTCATGACGATGCCGGGAATCGGCTCGGGCAGACTGCCGATCGCACTGACGACCAGCGGGCTGCGCAGCTCGAAGGTGTGATCCGGCTGTTCGACCAGGCGACCGCCCTGCAGCTGCGTCTCCATGAAGCGCACCCCGGCCACGTGATCGGCTTCGATCAGCAGCGACAGCGGGATCGCCTGAGGCCGCATGTGGAACAGGTACTTCTCCTGGGCCTTGGCCAGCATCTTGCGCCGCACGAACTCGGTCTTGGCCACTTGCTCCGGGGTGGCGCCGGGCGGCGCCTGGGCCAGCGGCATGTCCTCGACGCGACGGCGGTAGACCAGCCAGCTGTCGGCAACCCCGAGCTGGTGCGGATCCTCGATGCCATGGGCGCGGCAGGTCGCCGGAATGCCGGCGTGCTCGAGGTCGTACATCGAGACCTCGATGCCCCGATCGCGCAGCACCCGCCCATACAGTTCGAGCTGGAAGACCTTGACGACGTCGATCGACGCCAGGCCGCCGCCGATGCAGATCGCGCCGGGCGGGACCTCGAAGCGTGGGCCACGGTAGCTGGCCTCGGGCGCGTGGTTGAACCAGTAGATGAACGGGTTCTGGTAGACCAGGCCGCGGCCGACCCATCGCTCGGCGCCGGGCAGATCGAGCGGGCGATCCCGCCAGGCGCCATTGGCGAGCAAGACCGCGCTCCAGCCCCAGTGCACCACGTCGGTGAACTGCAGGTCGGTGCCGAGCCGGGTGTTCGGCACCAGGTGCACGCCCGGACGCGACAGCCGCGCGTCGATGCGCCGGTACTCCATGCGGCGCTGGTCGCGGTGCCAGCGCGGCAGCCCGTCCTCGATCTTGCCGTAGGGTCGGGCGTTCTGCTCGAACACCACGACGTCGACGCCGTGCGCGCCCAGGATGTCTGCCGCGGTCGAACCCGCACAGGCGCCACCAAAGACGGCCACCACGTGGCGATCCGGACTCATCACGTGACCTCCGGTCGCATCGGCTCGGGCACCGTGCGGGCGTCGACGACAATCCGCTGCCACTTGCCCTGGCTGAAGCGCAGGTAGGACAGCACGCACCTGGTGACGTGCCCGGCGACGATCGCCCGCCAGATGTCGACGGATTCGAACACGCCGACCCGCTGAAAGATCATGCACAGGCCGAGCGGAACGAGCAGTTGCGAGACCACCGAGATGTAGAGCGGGCTGCGTGTGTCACCCGATCCCTGCAGCGCACCGGTGTAGGCCAGCGCGACGGTGACGAACAGGCCCGACACCGCCAGGTGCCGCAGCAAGCTGCGCGCGATCACCACTGTCTGCGGCTCGTCCATGCCGAAGATCGCCAGCAGCAGATCGGGAATCAGCATGAACAGCAGGCCGATCCCGACGGCCACGGCGAAGGCCAGGCTTGAACTGACCCGCACCGCCTGCCAGGCACGTTCCGGCTGGTGCGCGCCGAGGTTCTGGCCAACCACCGCGGCGGTCGCGCCCATCACCCCGACCGACGTGAAGGTGATCAGGGAAAACAGCTGGGTGTAGCCGATCGCATACGCGGCCTGGGCCGCGGCGCTCTGCGGCAGCGCGCCGAGGAAGCGCAGCAGGAACACGCCGCCGATGTTCATTGCCACGCCCTGGATGCCGGTCGGCAGGCCGAAGCGGAACAACTGGCGGATGATCGCCCAGTCCGGTCGGAGCGCGGTCAGGCTCGGCAGGTGAATCGCCGATCCGGGCCGTCGCATCGACCACAGGCCGACCACCGCGACGACCACTGACGCTGAGATCGTCCCGACCGCCGCGCCCGCTGCGCCAAGCGCCGGAATCGGGCCCGCGCCCGGGATCAGGACGACGTTGAAGACGACGTTGAGGACGGTCAGCAGGATGCCGAGCCGCAGCGGCGTCCGTGGATCACCAGCCGCCCGCAGGGCCCCACCGAGCATGAAGAAGGTCAGCAGCCCGATGCCGCCGACGAACATCAGCCGCAGGTAGGGCAGGGCGATCTCGCGAACCGCCGGGGTCGCATTGACGAACAGCAGCAGCCATGGCGAGACCAGGTAGCCGATCGGCCCCATGATGGCGCCGGCCAGCACGAACGACACCAGGAAGGCCTGGCCCACGGTGCGGTCCACGCCGTCGCGATCGCCGGCCCCGGCAGCACGCGCCACCAGGACGCCCATGCCGCTGTAGAGCGAGCTGATGAAGACAATCACGACCAGGAAGATCTGCCAGCTGACGCCGATGGCGGCGTTGGCGGTGTAGCCGACGAAATGGCCGACCATCGCGTGGTCGATGATGCCCTGCAGCCCGCCCAGCACGTTCTGCAGCATGGTCGGCCAGGCCAGCCGCCAGACGGCGCGCCCGAGGGACCCTTCGATGATCGATCGAAGTAGGCGGGACGGGCGGGCGCGGGCATGGGCGGGGATACACGATAGCCCGAGGGCGGGTGGCGGTCGAGCCGACGTGGTGGCAGACCTCGGGTCGAGCGGGTAGACTACCGGTTCTGTCGCGCGGCTGCCAGCCTCGCGGTGACGGGCCTTACCGGAGATTCACCAGTCATGTCGCTCTTCGATCGCTTTCGGCAGCCCAAGTGGAAGCATGCCGACCCCGCCGTTCGTCTGGAGGCGGTGCAGGAACTCGGCGACGAGGCCCAGGACGTCCTGCGCAGCCTCGCCCGCGAGGACGCCGATCCCGGCGTCCGTCGCCGCGCGGTGGCGCGGGTCGAGGACGTGCCGACCCTGGCCAGCGTGGCGCGCGGCGACATGGACGAGGGCGTGCGGGCCGAGGCCCGCAAGCTGCTGATGGATGTGGCCACCGACGGCACCGACGAGGCCGAGGCGCTGGACGCGCTGGCGGGCCTGGACGACGAGCGGGACCTGGCGGTGATCGCACGGACCACCGATGCCGAAGCGGTCGGCCTGGCGGCACTACGACGCGTGTCAGCCCCGCGGGTGATCGGCAGCATCGCCGGCCGTGCCGGGCAGAGCGGCATCCGCCTGGCGGCGCTGGCGCTGATGCAGGAGCCGGCCGAGCGGGTGCTGGTGGCCCTGAACAGCGAGCACAAGGACGTGGCGTTGTCGGCGCTCGAGTCGGTACGCGAGACGGCGCTAGTCGAACAGGTGGCGGCACGCGCCAAGAACAAGCTGGTCGCCCGTCGCGCGCGGGCGCTGCTGCGTGAGCGGCAGCCGTCGGCGGTGGCAGCGCCGGCCCCGCTTGGCGAACTGCGTCGCGACCGGCTGTGCGACATGCTCGAAGGCCTGGCACGCGAGACCCGGATCGACGCGATCCAGTTGCCGCTCGACGCCGCCACCGATGCGTGGCAGCAAATCAGCGTCGCCGACGATCAGCAGTCGCTGCTGCAGGCGCGCTTCGAGGCCGCGGCGGCCGCCGCCAGGGCCCGGCTGGCGCAGATGCGCGCCGA
>JACDAO010000340.1 GCA_013695405.1 Acidobacteriota bacterium
GGGTGACGCGGCCGAGGCGTCGCTTGCCGAGGCGCTGCAGGTGATTCGCACCGGTCAGTGCTCGGCCCCGGTGGCGGACCTGCAGCCGCAGCGCCGACGCATGACCCGGGTCGAGCCGCTCGAGCGCGCCTCGGGCCTGCAGCAGGTCATCGGCGCGCACTGAGCCCGCGCGCAGGATCCGCTGCGCGCGCCCGCCCGTTACGTCCCGGCGCGAAGGACGTCGGCGATGATCCGATCCTCGAGCGCCGGGTCGACGGCCGGACACCATGTGACCGTTCGGCCCGGCGCATCGGTGCGCACGATCAGGTAGGGCTTGGTGGCTGGGGCCGGACCCCGCAGCCGCGGCTCGGACTGGTCGTCGTCGGCCCACTCGATCTGCGCACTGGCAGCTTCGCAGCGAGCCTGCGAAGGATGGGCCACCAGATCGACTGCAGCCAACCCGAACGGCACGAAGCCGTCCACCCCGAAGATGTCTTTCCAGACACCGAGCCACGACCGCGCCGGTGGCACAATCGTTCGGGCCGGCCGCGGCCCGGTGACGAACCGTGCCAGGTCGGCCGAGGTCAGGGACACCTGCATCGCGGCCTCGAGCGCGATCACCGTGACCGGCACCGAGCTGTCCAGCAGCAGCTGGAAGCTGTCCGGATCGAGTTCGACACTGGGGTCGCGATGGCCGCGAGGGTTGGTGGTGCCCGTCAGCAGCCGTTGACCTGGGCGACGGCCGGCGACCAGGACCACGCGTTGCAGTTGCGACCGCAGGTGCGGATGGCGTCCGAGCAGCGCCGCGACCGTCGTCAACGGACCGAGCGCGACGATCGTCAGCGGCTCGGTCTCGAGCCGCTCGGCGAGCAACTCGGTGGCTTCGGTCGGTGAGAAGCGTTCGTCCGGCCCAGAGGGCCCACGCCACGGACGGAGCCCACCGGTGCCGAGTCGCTCCATCACGTCCCCGGCCACGGGAAAGCCGCGCACCAGCGGGACGTTGCCGAACGTCACCGAGACGCCGGCGACGCGGAGCCGGTCGGCCCCGAAGGCCTGCACCAGCGCCATCGTGTCGGTCGGATCGCGGGGCGGATCGCCGAGCGAGGGGCTGATGTCGAGCCAGACCGCGGTGCGTCCGTCCGCGGCAGGCGTGGCACGCCGGTGACATCCGGCGACCATGAGCAGGACGACGGCACCGAGCGTGCGCCACGGTCGTCTGCTGCGCCTCACGGGGACCGCCGGTCGCGAGTGGCGATCAGAAAGCGGGTGCAGGGCCCGAGGCATCGGGGGCCGTGTCGGCGACATCGACGTCGACGGGTCGCGGCGCGCCGGCCTCGTCGATGCGGGGGCGAGCCGGAAAGGCCGCACTATCGCGACCGCGCGAGCGGGGCGCCGCAGTCGCCCCACCGCTGTGACCGACACTGCGCAACGCCGTCTGGTTAGATCGGGCCGACTCGCGCGTGGCGAACAAGCGGTCGAGCCCCGCGAGTTCGCCGAGGTCCCCCGAAGGAACCTGCGCGGCTCGTAGCATCAGCGGCGCCGGCGGCGCGAACGCCGTGCGCTTAGGCGGCGCGGTCGTGGTCACCAGCCAGGCGCCGAGGCTGACGTCCGCCACACCCGCCGCCGCAAGTCCCTTGTCCAGCACCCCGGATCCCGCACGCCCCGCGTCCATGCCCGAAAAGTATGGCATGGCGGCCAGGGTGCGTTGACCCGCGCCAGAGACACCATCGTTGACGCTATAGGGAGAGGGGGTATATCGTTCTTAAAATGGGGATTGAGACCTTGACCATTGAGGGCATGTCCTGCGGGCACTGCATCAAAGCCGTCACCATGGCGCTGCAGGACTTGCCAGGTGTCACGGTGAAAGACGTGCGGGTGGGGCAGGCGGTCATCGACACCGAGTCTGCGGTGGCGACGCCACCACTCATCGCGGCGGCAATCGCCGAGGCGGGTTTCACGGTCGTCGGGTCGCACGCGCGCGTGACGGGCAGCCATGGCGACCGCGACTGAGCGCGAGCGGACCTCGACCGCCAGTCAAGTGGAAGGCGCCCTGGTACCTGCTGTCGAGGCCAGTGACGCAGCGCTGGCGCTAGCCGAGGTGCAGTTTTCCGTCGACGGCATGACCTGCGCGGCCTGCCAGGCGCGGGTCATGCGTGCCCTGTCCCGGGTGCCAGGCGTGCAGGACGCCAGCGTCAACCTGCTCGCCCATCGCGCCTCGGTTCGCTTCGACGCGACGCGCACGCGCCCGATTGAGCTGGTGGCAGCCATCCAGCGGACCGGCTACGACGCCAGGCTCGAGGAGACCATCGTCGACCTGTCCGCCGCACAGGAGGCGCGCGACCGAGACGACGAGGCCGAGTATCACGACCTGCGGCGTAAGGCCGTGATCAGCGGACTGGCCGGGGCGTTCGCAATGGTGGCCTCGATGCCCCTGATGGCGCCGGCCGTCGCGGGTGCCAGCCACGCCGGTCACGATGCCGTCGCCGATCCGCTGATGCGCTGGGTGATGGCGACGATGAGTCCGGCGCTGGCCAGCCTCGCGCCCTGGCTGTACTCGATCGATCGGGACGTGCTGGCGTGGAGTCTGCTGCTGCTGACCGCGGCGGTGATGGGCTGGGCCGGACAACACTTCTACGTTCGGGCCTGGCGCTCCGGTCGCCATGGCGGCGCCGACATGAACACGTTGGTGGCGGTCGGGACGGCCGCGGCGTTCCTCTACTCGCTGGTCGCGATCGCCGCGCCAGGTGTCTTTTTGCGGCGCGGCCTGCCGCCGGACGTCTATGTGGAAGCCGTGATCCTGATCATCGCGCTGATCCTCACAGGGCGTACCTTCGAGGCACGCGCCCGGCGCCGCACCGCGGGCGCGCTGCGCGCCCTGGTCGCGCTGCAGCCCCGGACCGCCCGTGTGGTCCGCGACGACCGCGAGCAGGACGTGCCGATGGCCGACGTGATCGCCGGTGACCTGGTCACGGTCCGACCGGGTGAACGTTTGCCCGTGGACGGTCTCGTCGAGCGC
>JACDAO010000344.1 GCA_013695405.1 Acidobacteriota bacterium
CTCGAGGGCGGCTACCCGTCGAGCGGCGGCATCACGGTGGGCACAGGCCCTCACCCTCAACGCGGGTGTGCGCTATGAGTTCGATCCGGGTTGACCGAACGGGAGACGGCCAGTACGGCGCCGCTGCCGAACGGTCGCTTCAGAACGAGTACCGCAGTCCCACCTGCACCTTGCGCGACAGGCTCGCCACGCTGTTGCGGATACGGCCGAACGTGGCCGCCGTCAGGGTCGTTGTCGGGAACCCGAATGTCGGCGTGTTGGTCAGGTTGGTCACGTCCGCCCGGACGTCGATCGCGTGTGTACCCACGACCCGGAAGCGCTTGCTGACGGCGAGGTCGACGTTGAAGCCCGGCGGCCCCACGAAGTAGTTGCGTCCGACGTTGCTGAATTCGCCGGCGGCTGGTCCGCTGAAGCGCGCGCGTGCCGCGTCGTCGAAGAAGAACTTGACACCGGTCACGTCGTCGAACACCTCGCCGAGGGTGCCTGAGCACGCCTCGCAGTTGGCCGGTGTCTGGACGACGTTGGACAGGGTGTTCGCCCCTGCGTAGACGGTCAGCGGCCGCCCGGCCTGCCACACGACGATGGTGGCGGCTTCCCATCCGCCGACGATTGCATCGAGGACACGCGGCAAGTTCGCACCCCACCGGCGCCCGTGCCCGATGGGCAGTTCGGACACGACGCTCGCCTGCAGGACGTGCCGCCGGTCGAAGTCCGACGGCGCGTAGTTGAGGCTGCGGTTGTTGATGTCGAACGGCGTGCTCGACGCCGACTGCGCCGCGCCCGTGGACACCACGGTGAACGCGGGGTCGTAGGACCGCGTGTCGTTCGACTTCGACAGGGTGTAGCCGAGCAGGTAGCCGAACCCGCCGCCGAAGCGGCGCTGCAGCGTCAGCTCGAGCCCGTGGTAGCGCGACCAGTCATTGGAATCCACGACGATCATGCCGCCGAGGAACTGCGGATAGGCGGAGAAGAAGTAGGGGCTGAGCCCGGCGAGCGTCGTGAGCTGCCGGCCGCCCTGGACGCGGGTGGCCAGGTTGGCGGCCACCGCGGCAACGGAGTTCAGCGTCAGTTCCGACGGAAAGAGGCGTCGCATCGCATCGGAGCCGGTCTCGTTCGCGCCCCGCCGCGTGTCGGGCGCCATCAGCTGGTTGATGAGCGCACTCTGGCCGCCGTTGCGCACGGTGTTGAATGCGTCGAGAAAGCCGTTGCCGCGAATGTCCACCTGGTTGGCGTCGTACGCGCCAAACAGGCCACTCGCGCGCCGCCCGACGTAGTTGGCCTCCAGCACGGTCCGCGACCACACCTCGCGCTGGTACCCGACGCTCCATCCGTGCGTCAGGGGCGACTCGAACGTCGTGTCCATGACGCGGATGGATGCGTTGCCGACCGGCGCCGGGGCCAGGAACGCGTCCGGCGTCGCCGTTGGCTGCAGCGATGGCTGTCCCCCGATGCGGCCTCCGCCCTGCCCGTACTCGACGTTGGCGACCGCAGCGGTGATGCCCGGGATGCTCTGGAAAATGGACGAAGACAAGAGGAACGTGTTGATGCGGTCGTAGGCCACGCGGTAGTTGCCCCGCACGACGCTCGTGCCGTCGCCCCCCGGATCCCACGCGAAGCCGAGGGAGGGCGCGAGGTTGTCGAGGTCGTTGCTGTACAACGGCTGGTCTACCCACGTGAGCGCGTTGGTGGCGGGCTCGCCCGCCGCCACACGCTGGCTGGGCCGGCGAATGAGGCCCTCGGGGTTGCGCGGGTTCAACTTCATCTCCCAGCGCAGCCCGGCGTCGATGGTCAGGTTGGGTCGGAGCTTCCAGTTGTCCTGCAGGTAGAGATCGATCTCGGGAAATCGTGCGTCGAACACGAAGGGGGTGCCACCGGGCGCGTACGCCGTTCCCTGCGAGACAAAGCCCTGCGAGAGCGAGCCGATGCGGCCGAGCAGGAAGTTGATGTCCTGCTGGATGTTGACCTGGTCGACCGCGATGTTCATGTTGGTGGGCAGGCCGAACCGGACCGTGTCCACCACGTTGACGCCCGTCGCGAAGTTGGCCTGCGGATTCACGTTCGCCCCGGCCACCGATCCGCGCACGTCCTCGTGGCGCTGGTAGCGGACGTTCACACCACCCTTGACCGTGTGGGTGCCGCGGACGTACGTGGTGTTGTTGACCACCTGCCAGGTGCTGAGGCGCCGCAGGTTCCCGAGCGTGTAGTCCTCCGGCAGGCTGATGCGCGTGCCGGTGAACGAGAGGCGGTTCGGTTCGGCCAGCAGACTCACGAAGTCGAACGCGAACTGGTTGCGGCCAACCACGAACTCGTTGACCAGCCGTGAGCCGAGGCTCGCCCGCCAGCTGACCGCCCCGTTCAGCGGATTGCGTTTCGTGTCCACGAGGCACGGCGTGCCGGGGAAGACGGCGAGGCCGCCGTTGACGCCGTCGCACAGCGTATCCTGCCGTCCCCACGCGACCCGGGCAAACACGTTGTGCCGGTTGTTGAAGGCGTGGTCGACACGGGCCAGGATGTCGAGCTGCTTCTCGCGTTCCTCGGGCTGCCAGGTGTAGCCGGCCGTGTTGAGGCCGTCGCCGACGCTGAAGTTGTTGGGCAGCGGCGTGCTGCCGATCAGGGCGGCGGTGACGGGGTTGAGGCCGATGCGGTCCGGGTCGCTCGCCGCGATGTTGTAGGTGCCAATCGGCACGCCCGGCAGGACATTGCCGTTGGCGTCGACCGACGCGTTGGCCGTGCCGGCGGGGAAGTTCCGCCCGTTCACCACGTAGCGCCAGAGGCCCCGCCGGGCGGCCTCGGTGTACACCGTTCGCGTCTGATTGAGCGTGCGCGTGCCGGTGAGCGTCTGCAGGTTGGTGAAGAAGAACGTCTGGCCCCGGCGCAGCGGACCCCCCAGGCTGAAGCCCGCGATGTCGAGCTCCTCCTGGCGCTTGCCGATGCTGTCGATGTTGTTCTCCCACTCGTTGGCGTTCAGGTTCGGCCGGCGGAGGAGGTAGAACCCCGTCCCCTTGAACTGGTTGGTTCCCTGGCGCGTGACCATGGCGACCTGCCCGCCGCTGTTGCGCCCGAACTCGGCCGTGAAGCTGCCGGTCAGCACCTTGAACTCCGCAATGGCATCCGGGTTCGTACGCAACGGCGAGAAGTTGGACCCGCCCGCGCTCGTCTCGTTGATGTCGATGCCGTCGAGCGTGAAGTTCCACGACCGGTCGCGCGCGCCGTGTACGTGCGTGCCGCCCCCCGTGTTCGCCCCGGAGACGACGCCGGGCTGGATTTTGACCAGGTCCAGGGGGTTGCGCCCGCGGCCGCCGACGATCGGCATCGCCTCGATCGTCCGCTGGTCCACCACCGTCCCGAGATTGCCGGACGAGCTCACCTGCACCGTCTGGGCCGAGGCGGTCACCTCCACCGTATCGGTGAGCGCGCCTGGCTCGAGCACCGCATTGATCGTCGTCGGCTCACCGACGGCGACTCTGTTGCCCGTCGACAGGAACGCCTTGAAGCCATCGAGTTCCACGCGCACGCTGTACAAGCCGCTCGGCACGGCCTCGAAGGTGTACGCGCCGGCGGAACTGGACGCCTGCACGAACGCCACGTCGGTGTCGTCGTTGATAAGGGTGACCGTGGCGCCGGGCACGACAGCCCCCGACGTATCGCGGACGGTCCCGGTCACGCTGGACGACACACCCTGGGCGGCGGCGTGCTCGGCAGGTGCGGCCACGCCTGCGAGAAGCGCTGCACACAGGAGAGCTCGAAAGGCCTTGAACATGCGGTTGACCCTCCGGCGGAACGGGGGAGACTCGTCCGCCTGCAATGAGATGCCAGATGCTAGCGTGGAACCTTCACGCGCGCAATCGAATCCGCCCCTTGGGCCTGTCGGACCGGGCGCCTATGCGCCCGCGTGCCCGATGCCCGTTTCACGCGCGAGGACGTCCAGGGTCCGCGCGGATACGTCCTGCACCTCCTCCGGGCTGTTCGCGATAACTGTAAGCCCCAGCTTTCCGTACTCGGAAAGCGCGCCGATCAGATGGAAGAGCACGCCCGGCTATCAGGTCCTCCGGCAGGACGCCGCGCTACGTCGAGGCACGGAGGTCATCGGTGGCCATGGCCTCCTCGCGAGTGACGGGCGTGCGCGGGGTGCGACTGTGACTGGTTGCCTGGGACGCGTCACTTCGGGTGCAATG
>JACDAO010000350.1 GCA_013695405.1 Acidobacteriota bacterium
AGAGCACTCGGTTCGGGACCGAGGGGTCGGAGGTTCAAATCCTCTCGCCCCGACCAATTTTCACCGAAGAATGGCGTCACTCGATTGATGGCCGTGCGCATGCGCCATGAAACACGATGATGCGTTCCTTGGGGGTGAAAGTAGCCGGTCACTGCGACTGGCTATTTTTTTGCCCGGAAGCTGCATCACGATATCGACGACCCCAGTGAAACCTTCTCACGGCGGTGTCCGATGTACGAGCCCTCGCAACCGCCTTCTGAGCGCCAACAGACCGACCAGAGTCTACGTCTCGAACGTGAGCGGGCCGATCGAGCGTTAGACGATGAGCTCTCGGTCGCCGATGAGGCGGCCGACGCCGTCACCAGCCGCGCGCGGGCACGTGCCGACGCGCTGCTGGCTGCCGCCCGTACCAGGATCGATCAGACGTCGACTGTTCATCAGTCGACCGACGCGCTCAAAACATCGAGAGCCATCGAAGACCATATGGTCCAACGGGAGCGCGTGACCGCGGATTACGTACTCCGGGTGGAGCGCTCCGCGCATGTAACCCTTCTGTCGCAGGAACGCCAGGCGACGGACGACCACTTGTCCCACGAACGCCAGCGAGCCGACCGGGCGGTGGCCACGCGGGATGATTTCATGGGCATCGTCAGCCACGACCTGCTGACGCTGTTGAATGTGATGGTCGGCGTGTCGTCGCTCATCGAGGAGGAAGTTGCGCAGGAGAACCACGTCGAACGCGTGGTCGCGCATGCGCGGCGCGTTCAGCGAGCCGGCGCCCGGATGCGGCGACTTGTCGGCGATCTCGTTGATGTCGCGAGCATCGAAGCGGGTCTGCTCGCGGTGACGCGTGCGGTTGGCCATCCCGCAGACGTCGTGACCGAGGCGGTGGAGGCGTTTCAGGCGCAGGCGTCGGGCAGCGGGATCTCACTGATGGCGCAGATCGCGCCTGCGGCGCCGCCCGTTGCGTTCGATGCCGCACGGATCCTTCAGGTGCTCTCCAATCTTCTGAGCAACGCCATCAAGTTCACGCCTGCTCAGGGCACCGTGGTGGTCCGTCTTGAACACGTCGACGACAACGTTGTCTGTTGTGTGAGCGATTCCGGCGGGGGCATTCCCGATGACAAATTGGAGGCGGTTTTTGACCGCTTCGTTCAGCTCACAAAAAATGATCGGCGCGGCGTGGGCCTCGGTCTGTTCATTTCCAAGTGCATCGTCCAGGGTCATGGAGGACGAATTTGGGCGGAAAACAGCATGGACGGCGGAAGCACCTTTTGTTTCACCCTGCCGGTCTACACCGATGCTTTGGCGGCGGAAGGGGCGTGAGCGACCTCTCGCGCTACGCTGGGCCGTCATGACCCCACGCGCGCCTCGCGCGCCCACGTACGGTGCCCTCCTCGGCGCCGTGATCATCCTGCTCTCCACTGGCCTCGGAACCGCGCAACCCGCGCCGCCATCGGCTACGTCTGCGGCCGGCGACGCGCTGCGCGCACGCCTGCGCACCTACCGACAGGAGCACGAGGCGGAGGTGCTGCGCGAACTGCGCGATCTGGTCGCCCTGCCGAACCTGGCGCGCGACGCTCCGGGCATCGCGGCCAATGCCGCGCGTCTGGAAGAGATGCTCGGCAGGCGCGGCCTGCAGACTCGCCTGCTGGAGACCGCCGACTCGCCGCCGGCCGTGTACGGACACCTGGTCGTGCCCGGCGCGACCCGCACCGTGGTCTTCTACGCGCACTATGACGGCCAACCCGTCTCACCGGGCGACTGGTCGACGCCGGCCTGGACCCCGGTGCTGCGCAGCGGCACGCTCGAGGCTGGCGCGCCCGTCGTCCCGTGGGATCGGCTGGCGACCCCGATCCCGGGTGAGCACCGGCTCTACGGCCGCTCCACCTCCGACGACAAGGGGCCGATCGTCGCGTTCCTGGCGGCGCTCGACGCGATCAAGGCCAGCGGTGTGCAGCCGTCGGTCAACGTCAAGATCTTCCTCGAAGGCGAGGAGGAGGCCGGCTCGCCGCACCTGTCCGCGATGCTGACCGCGCATCGCGATCTGCTGCGTGCCGATTTGTGGATCTTCGGCGACGGGCCGGTGCACCAGACCCGGGCGCCGCTGGTGTCGTTCGGCGTCCGCGGCACCATCGACGTGGAACTCACCACCTACGGCCCGGTGCGGGCGGTGCACAGCGGCCACTACGGCAACTGGGCGCCAAACCCGGCGGTCGCCCTGGTCCAGTTGGTGGCGTCGATGCGCGACGACGAGGGACGGATGACCATCAATGGTGTCGACCGCGCGGTGCGCCCACTGTCGGCAGGGGAGCAGGCCGCCATCGCCGCACAGCCGCCGGTCGACGACGCCGTGGCCGCGGCGCTGGGGCTCGGACGACGGGAGCAGGTCCGCGGCACCCTGGCCGACAGCCTCACGGTCCCGGCCCTCAACCTGCGGGGACTGCGTGCCGGCGAAGTGGGGGAGCGCGCCTCCAACGCCATTCCGACCCAGGCACAGGCTTCGATCGACTTCCGCCTGGTGCCGGATCTCACCCCGGCGCTGATCAGAGGCCTGGTCGAAGCGCACGTCCGACGCCGGGGGTACCACATCGTGTCCGACCCGCCGGACGAGGCGACCCTGCGGGCCCATCCGCGAGTGGTCCGGCTCGAGTGGGGCCCGGGTTACCCCGGCTACCGCACCTCGATGGACTTGCCTGCCGCCCGCGCCGTCGTCGCGGCGGTGCAGCAAGCGGTCGGCGGACCGGTGGTGCAGGTCCCCAACATGGGCGGCAGCCTGCCGCTCTACCTGTTCGCCGATGTGTTGCAGTCGCCAGTGATCAGCGTCCCAATCGTCAATCACGACAACAACCAGCACGCGGCCAACGAGAACCTGCGACTGCAGAACCTCTGGGACGGCGTGGAGATCTACGGCGTGCTGCTGGCGCGACTGGGGCCGGAATGGGACAGGGCGGAGGCCGGCCGGACCACGCCGCGTTGACGCGGGCGCATGGCGCACATGCAGGAGTTTCCACAACCCTGCCCATTCGCGAGATCAAGCGAGCGGCGACTACTCCTCGTCCGCGCGCTGCCAGTCCTGCAGTGGCTGTGGCCCGGCGACAATCCCTGCGATGTCGGGATCGACCGAGGAGTCACGCTGCGACGAGGCTGGTCGCTGCCGGTTCTCGGCCCGCTCGGCAGCCTTGAGTTTGCGCCGCTCGGCAACCTGCCGCTCGCGGTCGCGCTTGGCCATGGTCAAACGCCCCTGCTGGCTCACTGGACACGCTCCAGACGAACTTCGGTGATCGAACGCTGCATGGACACCTTTCGGAGACTGGGCCGATCGGGCGCGCCAACACGGCTCCCGGCACCTTCGGCCTGAACACTGAGCGGGAACGAACAGCGTGCGGGCCGTTCGTCGACTCGGAACGGCCACCGTCGCCGTTGCCTTCCTATTCTACCCGGCTCTCGTCTTCCGACGAACGCCCCTCGTCGGTCGCGCCCGACGCGCGGCGGCGGGCATGGACCTCTCCGATGACGCGTAACAGGTCCACCGGTTCGACCGGCTTGCCGATATGCGCGTCGAAGCCGGCGGCCATGATCCGCGCAAGGTCTTCGCTCCGGGCGAACGCAGTGACGGCGATTGCCGGCGCGCGGCGGACGCGGGCGTTGGGGAACTGACGCAGCTGACGGATCAAATCGAAGCCGTCCTGATCCGGCATGCCGATGTCGCTGAGTACGACGTCGATCTGCAGGTCGCCGAGCAGGCGCAGCGCCTCGGCGACGGTCTCGGCGGCAACCGGGACGGCGCCGGCGTTCTCGAGCAGCACACTGAGCAGTTCCCGCGAGTCCGAGTCGTCCTCGATGACCAGGATGGACAGCCCGCGCAGCGGCGCCAGCGGCAGCGCGCCGCCCGGAGCGGTTGGCTCGGTGGTGGAGGGCACGACCGCGGCGTCGCTGGGCTGGTGCAGGGGCAAGGTCACCGTAAAGGTCGCGCCCGCGCCGGGTCCGGCACTGTGCGCCTGGACGCGGCCGGCGTGCATCCGCACGACCTGCGCCACCACGGAGAGCCCCAGCCCGAGCCCACCGTAGCGTCGCACGTTGGACGAGCCGGTCTGGTGGAACCGGTCGAACACATGTGGCAGCAGCTCCGGCGCGATGCCGGCGCCGGAGTCGGTGACGGTGACCTCGGC
>JACDAO010000367.1 GCA_013695405.1 Acidobacteriota bacterium
TGGTGACGATGGGCTTGATGGCCTGCGCGTCGGTGGCCTCGGCCGACGTCAAGCTGGTGGCCCAGATGACCGGCAAGATGATGGGGATGAATCCGTCTGGTGAGACGGTCACCTACATCAAGGGCAACAAGATGCGCACGGACCAGACCATGGGGGGCAACCAGATGTCCACCATCATGGACGTGGACAGCGGCGAGATGATCACGCTCAATCACAAGAAGAAGGAAGCCGACGTCTGGTCGATCGCCGACATGGGACAACTGCTGCAGGACGCCGGCGCGAGCCCGTCGGGTGTGAACGTCACGATGACGCCGAACGGGCAGACCAAGGAGATTGCCGGCTACAGCGCCACCGGGCACGACATGGCGGTGTCGGTCGAGTCGGCGATGCAGGGCGCGCCGATGAAGATGACCGTGACGATCTCCGGTCCGGCGTTCCTGTCCACGGCGGCTCCTGGCGCCAAGGACTACGCGAACTTCTACCTGGCGGCCGCCGACAAGGGGTTCTTCTTCGGCGACCCGCGCGCCGCCAAGGCACAGCCGGGCAACGCGCGCGGCATGATGGCGCTGTACAAGTCCATGGCCGAGAAGGGCGTGCCGCTCGAGTCGACCACCACCATCAAGCTGTCGGGCGACGGACCGATGGCCGGCCTGTTCGCGCGCATGGGCGGTGGCCAGATCAACACGACGGTGACCAGCGTCTCGGCCGACACCCTGGCGGCCGACCTCTTCGTCGTGCCCGCCGACTACAAGGTCAAGCGCCAGAAAATCGATTAGAGAATTCAGAATTCGAAGAATTCAGAATGAAGCGCAGGGCGGGCGTTGTCGGATCTGCCGAACATCACGGCAGTGACGGCGTTGCTGAAAACTGCTCTGCGGGCTTGGTGATGCCGCGCGCTGAGCTTCATTCTGAACGATGAATTTGAACGAAACCCCCTGAATTCTCCCTGTGCCTTCTTTTGTTGATGCGCTGAACGGGGCCTCTCCCGTCTACGCCGTCGAACTGCGTCCTCCCCGGGCCGAACTCAGCGCGGCGGCCGGGATGGACGCGTGGATTGACACGTATCACTCGGTGCGCCGGCTGGTGCGACGCGGCCATCACGTCTGTCTCACCGACAGCGCGGTCGGTGCGCAGGAAGAGGACAACCTCCGCCACCTCGTGCTCAACCTCGGCGACGACGTGCCGCGCGACCATGTGGTGCCGTTCCTCACGTCGAAGCACACCTTGCAGTACTGCCTGGCGTATGCCGACCGTGCGCAGACGCACGGTTTCCCGTCGCTGGTGGTGCTCGGAGGCGACAAGGCGGTCGGCACGCCGCGGTCTGTCGAGCACGCGTGGCAGCTGCGGGCCGCCATTCGCGCGCGGCAACCGAGCCTGGCGCTCGGAGGGTGGGCCAACCCGCACAGGCACCCCGAACGCCAGGTTGAATTCCTGCAGGCCGCCGACTTCACAGGTGAGTTCTACCTGACGCAAGTCGCGTCGCATCATCAGGTGCAGGACGTCGAGCGCTTCCTTGCTGAAGCGTCGCGTCGGGACGTCACGATGCCCGGTGTGTTCGGGGTATTCTACTACCGCAGCGCGCGGCGGCGGACGCTGGACATGCTCGCGGAATTCATGCCGGTTCCTGTCGCGGAGCTGGTCGAAGAATTCGGCGTGGGAGCCTCTGCGAACACGGTCTGTGCCCGCACCATCCGCACGCTCCGAGCCGCCGGCGTGCGGCACTTCTACATCAGCAACTTGCCGCTGATCGATACCGACGCGGTGCTTCATCGGATTCTCGATGAGGCCGATCAGTAATTCAGAATTCAGAATTCAAAATGCAGCGCGAGTCGGGGCAACGCCAGGGCTCCGCAAGCAGGCCGAATTCAGGATTCAGAATTGAGAATGCAGTGCGGGGTCAACAACGCATCACCTCGGAATTCGGTTCAGTCCACAGGCACCTTGGGCAGCTCGCCAAAGCCCCTCCACACTTGGACTTCTGAACGTCGACGAAGTGAGCCTCAATTTCTCATGAGGTATCGTTCCGTTCTTGCCCGTGCCGCCGCGCCGAGATGAGGATGGCCGTCAGAATGCAACACAGTTCGTCGGCCTCCTGCTGAAGATCGGCAGTTCAGGATCGTCGGGGCACATGTCGCGGCGCAGCCGCAGCGAGTACCGGGTCTCGAAGGCTTCCTTGCGGGCGAGCCCGGTCTTGTGGACGAAGTCGCGGCGACTGACGGCGGCCTGGGCCTCCTGCAGGTTGGCGCC
>JACDAO010000372.1 GCA_013695405.1 Acidobacteriota bacterium
GAGTACATCCTCAAGCAGGTCCGCGAGTCGCCGCCGGGATCAATCTGGGCCGTCGGCACCGAGATCCATCTGGTCAATCGGCTCGCCAACGAGGTCGCTCCAGACCGCACCGTCATCACCCTGGATCAGTTCGGGTGCCTGTGCTCGACGATGTTCCGCGTCTCGCCCAATCACCTGCTCTGGGTGCTGGACGGCATGCGCGACGGCATCGTGCACAACCACATCGTGGTGCCCGAACCCACCAAATACTGGGCACGCGTCGCACTCGATAGAATGTTGACGATTCAATAGCGACCGTTGCGCGCAGGCCGCCGGACGTCCGGCGGCTACGCTTGACGTCACCGGACCAGTCCGGCGGCTACGCTTAACGTCACGACCGAACGTCGCGACACCGAACAATCACGTAGCCGCCGGACTTGTCCGGCGGCTCCTCTTAGGAGACTCCCCGCATGCCTTACGAACTTCCGCCGCTTCCGTACGCCCACAACGCACTCGAGCCGTTCATCGACGAGCAGACGATGCAGATTCATCACGGCAAGCATCATCAGGCGTATGTGACCAATCTCAACGCCGCGCTCGAGAAGTATCCGAACCTGCAGGGCCAGACGATCGAGCAACTGATCGGCAATCTCGACGCGGTGCCCGAGGACGTCCGCACTGCGGTCCGCAACAACGGCGGCGGCCACGCCAACCACTCGCTGTTCTGGACGCTGATGGCGCCAGGGAGCGGCGGCGCGCCGACCGGAGCGGTGGCAGAGGCGATCAACGCCAAGTTCGCCGGCCTCGACGCCTTCAAGGAAGCGTTCGCCAAGGCCGCGGTCGGCCGGTTCGGCAGCGGCTGGGCCTGGCTGATTGCCAGCGGCAGCGGCGTAGACATCGTCAGCACGCCCAACCAGGACAGCCCGCTGATGGAAGGCAAGACCCCGCTGCTCGGACTCGACGTTTGGGAGCACGCCTACTATCTGAAGTACCAGAACAAGCGTCCTGACTACATCGCCGCCTGGTGGAACGTGGTCAACTGGGATGCCGTCAACGCCCGCTTCGGCAAGTAGGAGCCTGCGGGTGTCGGGCAGCAGGCCACGACAGGCAACTCGTGGCTTGTGCCCGGCCCGCCGCGCCGCTGCGCTGTCGACCCTGACGCTGGCGCTGCTGGCGGCCAACGGCCACGCCACGCCGCGCGCACAAAATCACCAGGGAACTGCCGTCTCCCACCTGCAGGTCCCCGACGGCTTCACGATCGAGCGAGTCGCCGGCCCGGATCTGCTGTCGTACCCGATGTTCGCGATCCCCGATCCGGACGGCCGTCTGTTCGTGTTCGAGTCGACCGAGCCGAACACGATGACGACCGAGGCGATGCTGGCGGCGCCGACGTACCACATCCGCGTCCTGCAGGACACCACCGGCGACGGCGTGTACGACACCAGCACGATCTACGCCGACAAACTGCCGTTCCCGAAGGGCGGCGCCTTCCACCAGGGACGGCTGTACGTCTCGGCGGCGCCCGATTTGCTCGCGTTCACCGATACCGACGGCGACCTGGTCGCCGACCGGCGTGAGCGTGTCCTGTCCGGCTGGACGCTCAACGTCAACGGCGCAGCACTGGGCGGGCCGTTCCTCGGACCCGACGGCTGGCTCTATCTCACCGACGCCCGCCGCGGCTTTCGCATCGTGCGCAAGGAAGGCGACGTCCTCGAAGGCCAGGGCGCGCGGATCTGGCGGCTCCGTCCGGATGGCAGCGGCCTCGAGTGGCTGGCGGGCGGCGGCTTCGACAACGCCATCGAACTGGCGTTCATGCCGTCAGGCGACACCGTCGGCACGATGACCTACATCGTCGATCCGCAGGATGGCGTTCGCGACGCGCTGATGCACTGGGTGGAAGGCGGGGTCTACCCCAAACCACACGCGGTGATCGCCGCTGATCGCCTGCCGTTGACCGGCGACCTGCTGCCGGCGATGACGATGCTGGCGCGGGTCTCGCCGTCCGGCCTGCTGCGCTATCGGGGCGCTGCACTCGGTCCCGACGTTCACGGCAATCTGTTCAGCGCCCAGTTCAACACCGGCCGCGTGATGCGCCACATCGTGACCGCGGTCGGGTCGACCTATCGGACCGAGGATTTGCCGTTCATGACCTCGACCAGCGGCGACACCCATCCGACCGACGTTCTGCAGGACGCCGACGGCAGCCTGCTGGTGCTCGACACCGGTGGCTGGTTCATCAAGGGATGCCCGCTGTCGCGCGTCGAAAAGCCGCAGGTGTCGGGCGGGATCTTCCGGATTCGCCGCCGCGGCGCGCCGGTACTCGACGATCCGCGAGGGCGGGCGCTCGCGATCGAGACGATGACCGCGGATCAGCTCGCAACGCATCTCGACGACGCCCGTCCGGTGGTCCGCGACCGCGTGCTCGAGCGACTGGTCGCGCTTGGCGAACCGGCGGTAGAGGTGCTCGACGCGCGGCGCACCTCATCGAACGACGAGGAACTGCGGGCCGACCTGGTGTTCGCCCTGCACCGGACCGGCACCCCGTCGGCGCGGCAGGCGGTGCGACGGGCGCTGACCGATGGCAGTGCGGTGGTGCAGACGGCAGCCGCACGCGCAGTCGGTCTGTCGCACGACGCCGCGGCTGTGGAGGCGCTGTCGGCGCTGGTGACCAGCGACCAGTTGGCCGCGCGGCGGCAGGCCGCGACCGCGCTTGGACAGATCGCCGATGTTCGCGCGGTGCCGTCGCTGCTGGCGGCCGCGGCGCTGCCTGGCGATCGGTTCGTCGAACACGCGGTGATTCACGCGCTGACGACGATGCGCGCGACCGCGCCGCTGGTCGAGGCGCTCGACCATCGGTCGCCAGCGGTGCGGCGGGCGGCGCTGATCGCGCTCGACCAGATGCCCGACTCGCCGCTGCGGCAATCGCAGCTCAAGCCGTTTCTCGATAGCAGCGACGAGGCAATCTGGCGCACCGGCGTCTGGGTGGCCGCGCATCGTCCGGACTGGTCGGCGGTGGTGGTCGCGGCGCTCGACGCGCGGCTCGGAGCGTCGACGCTGACTGCGGCAGACACCGGCCTGCTCCGGGACGTGATGATCGGGGCGTGCGGCGACACGTCGCTGCAGGCGTTCGTGGCGCAACGACTCGGAGGCGCGACCCCGATCGCCACCGCGCGCCATGACCTGCTGCTCGACGTGGTCGAGGCCTGCCCGGTGACCGATCTGCCGCCCGCCTGGGTGGCGGCGCTGCGGGCGCGGCTGCACGACACCGACCC
>JACDAO010000389.1 GCA_013695405.1 Acidobacteriota bacterium
AGGTAGCGCACCGTGGCGGCGTGCGCGCCGGTGCGGATCAGCATCGCCTGGTAGGCGCGCCCAGCGGACCCCGGAAACTCGGCAAACGTCTCGGCGCCGAGGCGAGTGCCCGCGACACCGGTCCGGCCCAGCGTGAACACCAGCTGGTAGCGGGCGAAGCGATGGCGCCCGGCCAGCGCGTAGGTGGTCTGCCGCACCACCTCGCAGACCGCGAACCCGGCGCGTTCGGCGCCCAGCACATGCGCGGCCAGGCCATTGCTGTCGGACGGGTCAGCGCGCCACAGCGCCGCCCAGCCGCGCAGCAACCGGGGCGTGCGCGGTGAGGGCATCGAGGTCAGCAGCGCCTCCCAGACCAGGTCGGCCGGCGCCTCGATCTCCACCTGATGGATGTCGACGAACGGCAGCAGCCCGTCGGCCACGTGCCGCCTCAGTCTTCCTGGCTCTCGTACTGCGCCTTCAGCTTCGCCACCACGTTGGGATCGGCCAGCGTCGTGGTGTCCCCGATGGTCTTGCCCTCGGCGATGTCGCGCAGCAGGCGACGCATGATCTTGCCGGACCGCGTCTTGGGCAAATCGGCCGCGAAGTGAATCTCCTCGGGCCGCGCCAGCGCGCCGATCTTTTTGACGACGTGCTCCTTGAGCTCGTGGATCAGCCCGGTCGATCCCTTGTGGGCGTCCTTCAGGGTCACGAAGGCGGCGATCGACTGGCCCTTGATGTCGTGGTGGCGGCCAACGACGGCGGCTTCGGCGACCTGCGGGTGATCGACCAGCGCGCTCTCGATCTCCATCGTCCCGAGGCGATGGCCGCTCACGTTCAGGACGTCGTCGACGCGCCCGAGCAGCCAGAAGCAGCCGTCGGCATCGACGCGGGCGCCGTCACCGGTGGCGTAGGCGCCGTCCGGCCAGCGGCTCCAGTACGTCGAGATGTATCGCTCGCGATCGCCGTAGATGCCGCGCAGCATCGCCGGCCACGGCTTGGTGATGGTCAGCAGGCCACCGCCCTGCTCGACCTTGTCGCCGCGTTCGTTGCGGATCTCGGCGGCGATCGACGGGAACGGATGCGTCGCCGACCCCGGCTTGGTGGTGGTGAGGCCGGGCAGCGGCGAGATCATGATCATGCCGGTTTCGGTCTGCCACCAGGTGTCGACGATTGGGCACCGCTTGCCACCGATGTGCTCGTGGTACCACATCCACGCTTCGGGGTTGATCGGCTCGCCAACCGAGCCGAGCACGCGCAGGCTGCGCAAATCGTGCTTGTGCGGCAGTTCCGTCCCCCAACGCATGAAGGCGCGGATCGCGGTCGGGGCGGTGTAGAAGATCGTCACCCCGTAGCGCTCGATCAGGCTCCAGAAGCGATCGCGCTCCGGCCAGTCGGGGGCGCCCTCGTACATGAAGACCGTCGCGCCGTTGGCCAGTGGCCCGTAGACCACGTAGCTGTGCCCGGTGACCCAGCCGATGTCGGCCGTGCACCAGTAGACGTCGTCGTCGCGGAGGTCGAAGACGGCCCTGGTGGTGGCCATCGTGCCGGCCAGGTAGCCGGCGGTGGTGTGCACGATGCCCTTCGGCTTCCCGGTGGTGCCCGACGTGTAGAGAATGTACAGCATGTCCTCGCTGTCCATCGCCTCGGGTTCGCACCAGCCCTTCACGTCCTGCACGATGCGGTGGTACCAGTGGTCGCGGCCTTCCTGGACGTGCACCGGAAAGCGATCGGACGAGTCGCGCTTGACGATCAGGACGTTCTTGATCGAGGGCGTGTGCTCGAGCGCCTTGTCGGCAATCTGCTTGAGCGGCAGCAGCTGGCCGCGCCGGTAGCCGCCATCGGCGGTGATCAGCAAGGTGCACTGCGAGTCGTTGATGCGGTCGGCAAGCGCCTCGGCACTGAATCCGCCGAACACCACCGAGTGGACCGCGCCGATCCGGGCGCAGGCGAGCATGGCGATCGCCAGCTCGGGAATCAGCGGCATGTACATCGCGACCCGGTCACCGCGCCGCACTCCCAGCGACGTGAGGACGTTGGCCGCCAGGTTCACTTCGCGCTGCAGGTCGAAGTAGGTGAGGGTGCGCCGGTCGCCCGGCTCACCTTCCCAGATCAGCGCGGCCTTGTTGCGGCGGCCGTTGCGGACGTGACGGTCGACGCAGTTGACCGAGGCGTTGAGCGTGCCGCCGACGTACCAGCGCGCGTCCGGGGCGACCCATTCGCAGACGGTGTGGAACGGCTCGATCCACTCCAGTTGCTCGCCCTGCGTCTTCCAGAATCCGTCCGGATCGGCGGCGGCCTGATCGTACAC
>JACDAO010000486.1 GCA_013695405.1 Acidobacteriota bacterium
ACGGACTGGCGGGACAGACGGTGGCGGGGCTGGTCACCGCGGGCGCGGTCGTGCTGGCCGCCCGGACCCGGCCGAGGCGCGGGCGGCCGCCTGACAAGGGTGGGAAGGCCGGCAGCCGAGCCGGCTCTCCCTCTGCGGTCACACCTTACGACAGCGACCACCCCTCACGGAACTGACGGCGGAGGAACTGCTCCGCGTCAGGCGCGTTGGTGATTTTCATGTTGGCTCCGTCGTACTGGATCTTCTTGCCGGCGTTGAGCGCGACCACGCCGAGCAGCATCACTTCGGTCAGCTTGGCGGCGTAGGAAAACGGCGACGTGGCCTCCTGGCGCCCGCGGATCGCGTCCACCCAGTTCATCTCGTGCGACGTGGTGATCCGCTTGAACGTCTCGGCCGGCTTGGCCGTGCTCTGGGCGAACGACTGCGGCAGCAGGCGCGGGTTCTGCGCGTAGGTCCCGTGCATCAGCTTGCCCTTGCTGCCGATGTAGAGCACGCCGCCGCCCTTGTCGAACTCGTCGGCCCCGAGGTCTTCTGGCTTGGGAGGCAGGAGGCCGCCGTCGTACCAGGAGAGCTTCACGGGCGGCATCGCGCCGCGGGCCGGGAACTCGTAGTAGGTCGTGGTGGCCATCGGGTAGGTGGCCTTGTTGTACGGCGTCGACTGCGTCTCGATCGTCGTCGGGTAGCCGAGGTCGAGCGCCCAGAACGCATGGTCGATGAGGTGCGCGCCCATGTCGCCGATCGCGCCGACGCCCCAGTCGGTCCAGCCGCGCCAGTTGAACGGGTGATAGACCGGGTGGTACTCGACCTGCGGCGCCGGGCCGAGGAACAAATCCCATGCAAGCTTGTCGGGCATCGCGTGCGGAGCCGCCTGCATCGCGCCGGCGAGCGTGTCCATCACGAATCGGAGATTCCACGGCTGCGAGCTGTCGGTACTCACGGACATCTTCGACGGCTCCGGCCGTGGGATGCCCTGCGGCCAGTAGGCGAGCGGGCGGTTGGTCCAGATGTGCACCTCGCGCACCTCGCCGAGCGCGCCCGACTGGATGTACTCGTTCACCAGTCGCGCGTCGTCTGACGAGTGGCCCTGGTTGCCCATCTGGGTGACGACTTTCGTGTCGGCAGCCTTCTTCGCCAGCGCCCGGCACTCCTCCACCGACCAGGCCAGCGGCTTCTGCACGTAGACGTGCTTGCCGAGGCTCATCGCGGCCGTCGCAATCACGGCGTGGGTGTGATCGGGAGTGGCGATCAGCACCGCGTCGATGTCCTTCTGCTTCTCGAGCATCTCGCGGTAGTCGACGTACCGCGTCGCCTTGCCGGCCTTCTCGCCGAGCAGCTGCAGGCCGGCGAGTTGCTCCTGGCCGCGGGCGCGCTGCTCAGGCGTGCCGGTGCCGTCGGCCATCCGTTTCTGCCCGGCAGCGATCTGCTGGCCGATGCCGTCGAAGCCGCGGCTGGCGAAGCCCCAGTCCACGTCACACAACGCGACCAGGTTCTGCGAGGCGAGGTTGGTCAGGTTCGACCGGCCCATGCCGCCGACCCCGACGCCGGCGATGTTGACCATGTCGCTGGGCGGTGTCTGGCCGCGACCGAGCACGTGCCGCGGAACGATGGTCAGGCCGGCGGCGGCGATCGCGGCGCCACGCATGAACTCACGGCGCGGCAGTGCCTGTGGTTGGGGGGTTGTATCACTCATGGACGGGACTCCTGGAGAAATCTACGGCTTCGCCTTCATGCCGGGGCTGTTCCACTTGATGACGTGATAGACGGCGGGCACCTCGCCGACGTTGCGGATACCGTGCAACTGGTTGGCGGCCTGGAAGATCACCGATCCCGGGCCGACCCGCTGGGTATGGTCCCCGAGCAGCGTCTCGACGGTGCCCTGCTGCACGATCAGCACTTCCTCGTCCGGATGACGATGGGGCTCGTGCGGAGTCTGTCCGGGCTTGAGCGTGGTGATGTGGAGTTCGAGTTCGTCGAGCGTGGCGGTGGGGGCCTGGAACACCTGACGGACCTCGCCGACCTTGGTCGTTCGAGCGGTGAGGGTCGTCCAGTCGACCGCTCGGGAACCCATGACCGTGGCGCTGCCTTGCGCCCACGTGGCACCGGCCGCACCCGAGACCAATCCGACGACCAGCGCGATCCCCGATGCTGCGTGACGCATCCCGCCTCCTGAATGAAGTGAACGGGAGCAGTGTACAGGGACGACTGCGCGGCGTCAGCCGCCCGAGGCGCCCGAGGCCTCAACTGCGGCTGTCGACGCAGGCGGTCAGGTTTGTCGAGGTGACGCGACGCGGCCCCGCGGGCAGCGCGTAGACGGGCTGCACGAGATGCCCATCGTCGGCAAAGTGGAGCAGCAGGCCTTTGTGGCCGTCGAACCGAAGCGCCAGAAGGTCGTCCTCGCCAGCGCGGGCGCGCAGCCCGCACTCGAAGGCGACCTTGACCGCCATCCAGCCGCGCCAGGCGGCGGCGGACATGGTGGCGTCGGCGGCACGCTCGAAGCGCTCGTTCAACTGCGACGCGCCGTGCCGACGGAGCCCGGGGTGCCATTCGACCAGCGACGGTCCGCGGGTGGCGGTGCCGGCAGGATCGAGGGACGCCGGCGCAGCCGCGACCGACCAGGCATCGGCACGCCAGTGGCCCAGTGCACAGGTGTGGATGCGCGGACCGGCAGCAACGGAGACGGCGGGATCCGACGGGTCGTCGGTTATTGCGGCAATCACGTGGACTGGCCGCGACGCCGCGATTGCGGCGGGTGAGTCGTCTGTCGACCGCATGACGGTCAGGGGTGCGGAGATCAACCCGGCCGCCACCGCGATCTCCGAGAGACCGAGTTCGACACCAGCCCTGACAGCCTGGGCATCGGGAGCGTGACCGAGCCGGTCGTGGACAACCAGGTGCAGAGGCGCCACCGTGGCCCAGGCTGGGGCCCAGCCACTCAGCAGGAACCCCGGCATGCCCAACCCGACCGCCCGCAGGTACGCTCGTCGACGCACGACCCAACCTTTCACGGCCGTTTTGTGCCACGGTGGCCGGACGACCACCCGCCGAGGTTGCAGCATCCCTGCCAGACGGCTCGGCCGGTCCGGAAGCGAAGGGCGACCAGCAGCCGAGCCGCTACGACAGCGCCCGTACAGGTTCTGGGAAGGTTCAGGGGCGTCGCAGCGCGTTGCAGAACCGGACGACTGTAGCGG
>JACDAO010000420.1 GCA_013695405.1 Acidobacteriota bacterium
GCGGCTACTAGCAAGTCCGGCGGCTACCAGCGCTCCCGACTCCAGACTCCCGAAATGCTGTCGCTCCACGACGTCCGCAAGCGCTTCGGGCCCACGGTGGCACTCGACGGGGTCACGCTGACGATCCAGCCGGGGCGCGTGCACGCGCTGGTCGGCGAGAACGGCGCCGGCAAGAGCACGCTGATGCACATCGTGGCCGGCGGCTTGCGTGCCGATGGCGGCGAGATGCAGGTCTCCGGCGTCGCGTACCGGCCCGAGGGCCCGCTCGCGGCGCGCCGCGCCGGCATTGCCTTGATCCACCAGGAGCTGTCGCTCTGCGATCACCTGACGGTGGCCGAGAACATCCTGCTCGGGCGCGAGCCCACTCGGCGCGGACGGCATGATGCGGACGCGTCGCGGGCCGAAGCGGCGCGTGTGCTGGCGCCGTTCGCGCACCCCGATCTGCATCCGGACCGGCGCGTCGCCGGGCTGCCGATCGCCGCCCGGCAGGTGGTCGAGATCTGCCGCGCAATTTCGGCCGATGCGCGGGTGGTGTTGATGGACGAGCCCACCAGCAGCCTGCCGCGCGCCGACGTCGATCGGCTGTTCGGCCTGATCGGGCAACTGCGCGATCGTGGCGTGGCGGTGGTCTACATCAGCCACTTCCTCGAGGAGGTGCGCGCGATTGCCGACGACCTGACCGTGCTCCGCGACGGGCGCTCGGTCTGGAGCGGGGCGGTCGACGCGCTCACCGATGCGCAGGTGATCAGCCAGATGGTCGGCCGCGACGTCGCCGGGTTGTTCCCGAGCCGCACGCGTCCGCCGACCGGCCCGGTGCGTCTGCAGGCAGATGACGTCTCGGTGGGCCGACGCGTCCAGCGTGCCAGCCTGCAGGTGCGTGGCGGCGAGATCCTCGGCATCGCCGGACTGGTGGGCGCCGGCCGCACCGAACTGCTGCGCGGCATGATGGGGCTCGACGCGCACCCGGTCTCGGGGCGCCTGACGGTGGACGGTCGCCCCGTCGCCCTCGACCAGCCGTCGCCGTGGACCCGCCTGGCCGCGGGCCTGGGCTACCTCAGCGAGGACCGCAAGGGCGAGGGCCTGACGATGCCGATGTCCCTGAGCGACAACATCACCTGCACGCGCTACCGGGGCTGCAGCCGGCGAGGCGTGATCGACCGTCCTGCACAGCAGAACCAGAGTCGAGGCTGGCTCGACCGGCTCAAGGTCAAGGCCGACACGCCGCAGCAGGCGGTGCGCACCTTGTCGGGCGGCAACCAGCAGAAGGTGGCGCTGGCCCGGCTGCTCTATCAGGACGCAGGGGTCTGGCTGCTCGACGAGCCGACCCGCGGCGTCGACGTGGCCAGCAAGGTCCACCTCTACGACGCGATTGCGGCCGCTGCCGACGATGGCTGCGCGGTGGTGCTGGTGAGTTCGTACCTGCCGGAACTGTTCGGGCTGTGTGACTCGCTGGCGGTGATGAGCCGAGGCCGGTTGACGGCTGCGGCGCCGCTGTCGGCATGGACGCCGGAGTCGGTGATGGCGGCCGCAGTCGGGAGCGCCGCGTGAACGGCGATCGTCAACTGCCGGACACGAGCGCCAACGCCGACCGTCAGACAGCGGTCATGGCCGGGGCCCGTCGTCGTCTGTCCGCGCTCGGCCCGGTGCTCGGCCTGGTGCTGGTGATTGGCTTCTTCGCGCTCCTGAGCGACGACCCGGCGCAGTACCTGTCCGGCCGCAACCTGCGGATCGTCCTGGCCCAGACGGTGATCGTCGCGCTCGGCGCGATCGGCATGACGTTCATCATCATCAGCGGTGGCATCGACCTCGCGGTCGGCTCGACGATCGCGCTGGCCGGGGTGGTCACCGCGGTCGGGTTGCGCGACGGCTGGCCGCCACCGGCGGCGGTCCTGGCCGGCGTGGCCGCGGGTGGGCTGGTCGGCCTGGCCAACGGCGTGATCCTGACGCGGCTCAAGGTGATGCCGTTCATTGCCACCCTCGGCATGCTCGGCATCGCGCGCGGGCTGGCCAAGTGGCTGGCCGATCAGCAGACCGTCAACGCCCCGGCAACCTGGGTCAACCAGCTCGCGGTGACCGTCCCGACGCCGACGTGGCTCCTGGTGGCGCCAGGGGTCTGGCTGACGGTCGCGCTCGCCCTGGTCGCGACCGTCGTGCTGCAACAGACCGTGTTCGGGCGCCGGGTGTTCGCGATCGGCAGCAACGAGGCGGCGGCGCGCGCCTGCGGCGTCCGCACCGACCGGCTCAAGGTCTGGATCTACGGGCTGGCCGGGCTGTTGTTCGGGCTGTCGGGGGTGATGCAGATGTCGCGGTTGCGGCAGGGCGATCCGACGGTGGCCATCGGCACCGAACTGGACGTGATCGCGGCGGTGGTGATCGGCGGCGGCAGCCTTGCGGGTGGAGAAGGCACGATTGCCGGCTCGCTGATCGGCGCCCTGGTGATGGCCTTCCTGCGCAACGGCAGTCAGCAGATGGGCTGGCCCAACTACGTGCAGGAGATCATCATCGGCGGCATCATCATCCTCGCCGTCGCGCTGGACCGCGCCCGCCGCGCCCGGCAGGCCTAGCCGCGGCGCCTGACGCTGGCCGAGCATCCTCAGCTACAATCCGCCCACACCGGAGTGCACGCGTGCCTGCGGACGACTGTCTCGTCCCCGCACGCCGCTCGTGGCCAAGGACGCTCATGCGACAACTCGTGCTCACCCTGTGCCTGGGACTGCTCGCCGCCGGCTGCGGCGGATCGACGCCCGATCAATCGGCGACCCGGGCCCTGCGCTTCGCGGTCATCCCCAAGGCGCTCGACATCCCGGTCTTCAACTACGCGCGGATCGGCGCCGAGCGCAAGGCCAAGGAACTCGGCAACATCGAGGTCATCTGGCGCGCCCCCGAATCTGCCGATCAACTGCGCCAGAAGGAAATTCTCGAGTCGTTCATCACGCAGCGGGTCGACGGCATCGCCATCTCCTGCACCAACGGCGATTTCCTGGCGCCGACCATCGACAAGGCGATCGCCGCCGGCATCCCGGTGGTCACCTGGGACGCCGACGCGCCGACCTCGCAGCGGATCGCCTACTACGGCGTCGACGACTTCAAGGGCGGTCAGCGCCTGGCCAGCGAGGCGGTCACCG
>JACDAO010000425.1 GCA_013695405.1 Acidobacteriota bacterium
AAACGGCCAAGCATCTCGGCTTCGGCCGGCGCCAGCGTACGCAACGCCACCGACGCCGGATCCCAGACACGGACTCGCAGGTCGACGTCGGACCGTTCGGCCAGTTCCCGCGCCACCTGGCGAACGACGCGCACGCAGCCGGAGTTGGCTGGATCGCGTGTGGCGTCGCGCACCAGCATCGTCACGGTCACCCGGACGCGGCGATCCGCGGCATCCGCCGACCCCGCCAGCCTGGCTTGGTCCAGGTCGGTCATGTGCTCGATCGTGAATGCGTCGGCGGCGCGTGCGCGGGCCGCCGCGCTGATGCGGGCCGCCAGGCCGCGGTCCTGGTCGATCGCATCGATCGCGCCGGCCAGGGTGATCGGATCGGTCACGTCACACAGCTGTCCGGTCCGGCCATCGTCGATTGCTTCCGGCGTGCCATCAGTGGCGCTGGCGAGCACCACGCACCCGAGGGCCATCCCCTGCAGCACGGCGATGCTGAATGGCTCCTCGAAGCTGCCCGCCAGCTGCAGTGACGGCACCACCAGGACCTGTGCCTGCGCGTGCAACGCCTGCCAGGTCGCTTCCGGATCGAGCTTGCCGGCAAAGCGCACCCGATCGTCCAGCCCGTGAGCCTCGACCAGTCGCTGGCACAGCACGCCGTAATCGCTGGTCTGGTCGCCAATCACCACCAGGCGGTGCGGCCGGCGCGTGTGCGGCAGCGCCTGCAGCAACTGGGCCAGTCCCTTGTGATGCAGCACCTGTCCGCAGAACGCCAGATCGAGGGCCGCATCGCTGTCCCAGGCGGTGGCCGGCGCGGCCGGGCGGGACGACACCGCCGGCAGCCCCCAGTGGACGACTCTCGTCGGCACGCCACCGACCGCGGCCTCGCCGACCGTGCGGCGCAGGAACTCGCTGCAGAAGAGGACGTCGTCCAGGATCGGCGCACGGATTCCCTCCTGCAGTCCCGACTCGTGCAGCAACGCGATCAATGGCGCGAGCGACGGCCGCTCGGCCGCGCAACGTGGCGACAGCAGTTCTGCCAACGGATGCGCCGCCGGCCAGCGCAACGGCCAGTCGTCGCTGACATAGGCCACCGTGCGCACAGGATCAGGCAGCGCGTCCTGGATCTCGTGCAGGACCGGAAGCAGCAGGCCGGCCGGGTTGAACAGCAGCACCGCGTCCGGCGCTGCGGCGCGTGCGGCGTCGCGCAGCGCAACCCGTTTGGGCGGCGATCCGATCAACGCCTCGTGCGCGCCAAGCCGCGCGTCGTCGAAGACGGGCGCATAGCCGCCGTCGAGCAGGCGAGGCAGGTCGAAGCCGAACATCGCCGTACCGGCGTCGATCCACGGCAGGTCCCCCGGTGCAACGCAGGGGACATCGTCGACGTGGGTGGTATGGGCCCACAGGTAGCGGCTGGCGCTGCAGACCGTGACCGTATGGCCGCGCCGGGCCAGTTCCCGACACAGCCACGACGCGCCAATCTCGTAGCCGCCGATCGCGGCCGGTGGGAACAGGTTGCTGACAACCAGCACCCTCATGCCGGCGACACCCCGCGGAGGACCTCGTCGACGGTCCGGATCCGAGGCCGCTCGATGCCGAGCCCGGTCAGTTGGGCGGTGATGGCCTCGACGTGGATGCTGGCGACGACGATCGCGTCGTGTGTCGACGAACGCGACGATGCGCGCCTCATGGGCGAGGTGATTGGCGGCGAGCCGGCCACCTGCACCAGCACCGAAGATCGCCACCGCGCGCCTGGCGCGCGCGCGTACGGCCGCAGCACGCCCCGCCGATGACCGCGCCGACATCGTGGAGTGGTCCGCGGTCGTCGGTGTGCTGTCCCCACGGTCCGGTGTCGAGATGGGCGCGATCATCGCGCGGGGCCCCACGTGCCACGGGCGATCGGCATGCGCCAGCCGGTGCCGAAGGCGCGTGAGGTCACCTTGAGCACCGGCGCGGCCTGCTTGCGTTTGAACTCCGAGACGCGCACCAGGTGCAGCACGCGCGACACGGTCGCGGGATCGAAGCCGTCGGCGACGAGCGCCGAAGCGTCGGCATGGCCTTCGATGTGCCGCAGCAGCAGGGCGTCGAGCACGTCGTAGGGCGGCAGGCTGTCCTGGTCGGTCTGGTCCGGGCGCAATTCGGCGGAAGGCGCCTTGGTGATCGACGAGCGGGGAATCACCTCACCGTCGCGGTTGACCCATCGTGCGATCCGGTAGACCAGTGTCTTGTAGACATCGGCGATCACCGCCAGCGCGCCGTTCATGTCGCCGTAGAGCGTACAGTAACCGGTGGCCAGCTCCGACTTGTTGCCGGTGGTCAGCAGCAACGCGCCGGTCTTGTTGGACAGGGCCATCAGCAGCGTGCCGCGGATCCGCGCCTGCAGGTTCTCCTCGGTGACGTCGCGAGCCCGGCCGGCGAACGGCGCCGCCAGCACTTGGTCGAAGGCCGCCATCACGCCGGCGATCGGCAGTTCGATTGTCGGCATCCCGAGCGACGCTGCCAGTGCCTCGGCATCACTTCGACTGCCGTCGCTCGAGAACGGCGACGGCAGCAGCACGCCCGTCACCGCGTCACGCCCGAGCGCCTCGACCGCGATGACCGCGGTCAGCGCCGAGTCGATGCCGCCCGACAGGCCGAGCAGCGCCGTCGAGAAGGCGCACTTGCGCGCGTAGTCGCGCACGCCGAGCACCAGTGCCGCGAACACCTCGGCTTCGAGGCCGACCTCGTCGGACCGGACCGGCCGGGGCGGCGCATCGGTGTCGACGAACAAGGTGTCCTCGGCGAACGCGGCGGCGCGGCCGACACACTCCCCCGCTGGCGAGTAGGCCAGGCTGCGGCCGTCGAAGACCAGGTCGTCGTTGCCGCCGACCTGGTTGGCATACAACGCCCACACGCCGTACTTGCGCGCCAGGTGCGCGAGCAGGCTCTCACGCTGCGCCAGTTTCCCCTGGGCATACGGCGAGGCCGACAGATTGAGCAGCACCGTGGTGTCCAGTGCGCGCAGCGCCGCCACCGGATCCGAATCGTAGCGGCGCGCGGGCCAGACGTCGGCGTCGTTCCAGACGTCCTCGCAGATGCTGACGCCCAGGCGCTGGGTGCCGAGTACCAGCGCGTCCACGGCATCCCCGGCCTCGAAGTAGCGGTCCTCGTCGAAGACGTCGTACGTCGGCAGCAGCGCCTTGGTGAACGTCTCGCCGACCGCGCCCTCCCGCAGCATCACCGCCGCGTTGACCAGGGGGCGCCCGGCCTTGGCCGCCGAGGGGAGCGGCATGCCGAGCAGCACCGACGGACCGCCGCTGAGGGCTTCGGCGAGCCGATCGGCGACGTGCCGGCACTGCGCGACGAAACCGTGCATCAGCAACAGGTCGCGTGGCGGATAGCCGGTCAGCGCCATCTCGGAGGTCACGCACAACTCGGCGCGTGGGCCCGCCGCGTTTACGGCGGCCTCGATGCGGGCGGCGTTGGCGTCGAGCGCGCCGACGATGGGGTTGAGCTGGAGGAGCGCGATGCGCACGACGCGCCGGATCTTATCAGTCGCGGGCCGGCTGGCCCGACGCGGCCGGCTCTTCGGCGGCCCGCGTCTCCTCGTTCAGGATGACGATGTCGACGCGTCGATTGCGACCACGATTGGTCGGCGAGTCGTTGGCGACGCGCGGGTGATATTCGCCGTAGCCCGCAGCGGAGAGTCGGTCGGGGGTGATGCCGACGCTCTGCACGAGAAAGGTGATCACCGAGGTCGCGCGTGCTGTCGACAAGTCCCAGTTCGAGGCGAACCGCCCGGTCTGGATCGGG